>JAHEEB010000082.1:665-10055 GCA_024640925.1 Bacteroidota bacterium
TCTTTTATAGGAGCTTCTCCCGAAGAAATTATATTTACTTCCGGGGGTACCGAAGCTAATAATTTTGCCATTAAAGGCATTGCTTTTGCAAATCGCAGAAAAGGGAATCATATTATTGTTTCTTCAATCGAACACGATTGTATTCTAAATGCTTGCAGATGGCTCGAAACCCAAGGTTTTTATGTAACCTATCTTGATGTTGACAGCTCTGGATTAGTCGATTTGGATGAACTGAAAAGAACAATTAGCCCTCAAACCATACTGGTCTCAATAATGCTTGCCAATAACGAAATAGGAACCATTGAACCGGTTGAGGAAATAGCAGCGTTGTGTCAGCAAAACAATGTGCTGTTCCATTCCGACGCATGCCAATCTTTTGGTAAAATACCGGTTAATGTAAAGAATCAGAATATCGATCTTCTGACTATCAATTCTCACAAGATATATGGTCCAAAAGGGATTGGAGCCTTATATATCCGTAAGGGAATTACCATAGTGCCATTGCTACATGGAGGTGGACAAGAGGCTGGTCTTCGTTCTACTACGGAAAACATACCTGCTATTGTTGGTTTTGCAAAAGCGGCGGAACTATGTATCCAGGAAATGGAAATGGAAACTAAAAGACTTACTGCATTAAGAAATCGATTGACAGAGTTTCTTTTTGAACATTTCGATAACACTTACATTAACGGGCCTTTAGATGATCGTCTGCCCGGGCACTTGAACTTCAGCTTTCATGGTATGGAAGGGGAAACTATTCGCTTGTTGTTTTTATTGGACGAACTGGGCATTGCTGTATCTGCTGGTTCGGCATGTTCGTCAAACCATGGAGGAAATGCGTCTCATGTCTTGCAGGCCATAGGATTGAATCCTTTTGAGGCTCGTGGAGGCATCAGGGTCAGTCTTGGCAGATATACAACTGAACAGGATATTGAAAGCCTGTGTGAAGCTTTAAAAAGTAAAGTATTGCAACTCAATTCTATATTTTCTTAATCATTAAAAACATAAACAATGCAAATTCAAATAGAAAATAAAACCAATGTAATGGAACTGCTGCCCGGTTTAAACTGTGGATCATGCGGATATAAAACCTGTATCGATTTTTCAAAAGCTGTGGAATCAAAAGAAGCAGAAATAAAAAAGTGTATTCATGTTGCACAATCGGTTACTGATCCTATGTCTCACAAAAACTGTCTGAATTGTGCTGCCGGTGAGAATCTTGGTGAGCGATTGGCTTGGAAAGACAGTCTAAAAAGGGAATTCGATTTCATTCTCGATGTATTCGAAGGTGAGCCCGGCCCCAAAGAAACAATTTTACCATATAATCCTACACTTGTAAAAGAGCTTGGAGTTAAAAAAGGTGATGTAATGATCGGAAGGCCAATGGGTATGTCTTGTGGTTGTCCGGTTACTCATTGTGGTGTTGTAAATGATGTTGATGCCCGCAATGGTGTTATTTACTGGAATGTAACCGGCCCATTAAGACCTCGCAGCGAAGGCTTTATTGATATTGGTTTCTATGTATCACAAGCCTACGAAGGAATTATTAAGGAATCAAAAGAGAAAATAGAATTGGGTCGCAGATATTGGTTCCTGCCACGCCGATGCATGCTTCAATGGCGCCATAGCGGGTTAGTAAATGCCGTTACAAAACTAAAAGACGGAAGTTATAAGGTTCGAATCGAAGGGTTACTTATCGGATAAAAAGGACATTTTTATCAGATATTAAATATGGCCCGAACATACTGTTGTTCGGGTTTTTATATTTTTGAGGAATTACATAACATACAGCTAATTTTTTCTAAAACATGAAATACTTCATAATAAAACATGAAATATTTCATGTTTTTCAATGTACTATGTAATATATTTTGTACACTAAATCGATAGATATTATTGTTAATATTGTCAAAAGATTTTTCTGAAGCAATCAGAAAAACAGTCATATCCAGCTATAATTGGTGTATTCATAAAAAAAGTGCAATGGCATTGATTGAAGAATTAAGAAAAGACGTCAGGTTTATTGAAGGATTGAAGTCATGTATCAACTGTGGTACCTGCACTGCAATTTGCCCTGGTTCAGAGTTTTACGATTATGATCCTCGTGTACTCATGAAAATCATTGAAGAAGGCAATGAAGAGCAACTTGAAACACTTTTAAAAAGCAATACCATATGGTTTTGTGGCGAGTGCATGTCTTGCAAAACAAGGTGTCCTAGAGGAAATACTCCCGGACTTGTAATAATGGCACTCCGTAACCTGGCTATGGAAAAAGGATATTTTACTGAATCTGAAAAAGGACGCCAGCAATTATTCATGAAACGAGTAGTGGGCGGATGGATTCTTAATCATGGATATTGCCTGTATCTTGAAGGTATAGGAACCGATCTTTATCCTGAACAGGGACCAGTTTGGGATTGGAGACAGGAAAACTGGCCAGGAGTTATGGAACGGTTGGGTGCTAATTATAAAGTAAATGGCCCCGGAGTTCTGAGAAAAATACCTGACGAGGCTCTCGAAGAAATCAGGAATATTTTCGATGTGTCAGGTGGTACGAAGCGATTTGAAAAGATTGAAGAATACTCAAAGAAAAAATCGGAAGAAATGGGAATCGAGCTCAACGATGAATTAATGAATGATTATGTAGTTCATATATATACGCATAACTCAATTACCAAGTCATGAACATAGAAGGAAAGAAGAAAGTCTGGGCAAATTACCAGAAAGAGATAGCCGGAGATTCCTATTTTTATCTCAGAAGCTGTGTACGCCAAAATTTTTTCCCTGCTTCGGAAGTAACATTTATCCGTATTCTACGAGATGAATTAGGAAAAAATATTTATGAGAACCCTGCCCACACAACATGCACAGGGATAGGATATCATGGCGACATTGTTCCTCTCGAAACCACAATGACAGTGGTTGCCCGTCAGTTTGCACTTATGACAGAAGCAGGCTATCAAAACCTGGTACCTTCTTGTATTACTTCATTTGGTTTATATACCGAGATACTCGATACCTGGCATCATTTCCCCGAACTGGAGCAAAAAATCCGTGAAAACCTCAGAAAAGCAACAGGCAGAGAGTTTGAAAAGCCAAGAAATATTGCACATGCCAGCGATATCATTTATAAATTCAGGAAAGAAATTGCAGAAAAAGCAAAATTCAAGCTTATTAATGTTGAAACAGGAAAGCCCCTCAGGGTTGTTGAACATATTGGATGTCATTATTCAAAGATGTTCCCGGATAAAGGTGTGGGAGGTGCCGAATACCCTTATGTTCTTACCGGTATGGTTGAAGAATGGGGCGGAGAAGTAATCGATTATCCCGAACGCCGTCATTGTTGCGGTTTTGGGTTCAGACAATATCTTGTAAAAGCAAACAGGGGTTTTTCTATATCCTGTTCACACAGAAAATTTGAGTCTATGGAACCATACAAACCCGAGATGATTATAACCAATTGTCCGGGTTGCCCTATGTTTATGGATAAATGGCAATATGCTATAGCCGAAATGACCGGAAAAACATATGGCGAAAATGGATATGGTATACCCGTTTTCACTTACGAAGAAATTGCAGGTTTACTACTGGGGTATTCCCCATGGGATCTGGGACTTCAGGTACATCAGGTTGCCGTTGAGCCCTTGTTAAAGAAAATAGGAATTAATTATGATCAGGAATCAAAATATAAATTAAACAATAATGTGAAGAGTTTTCCTGTTAAACCTGAGGTATTAAAAGTTTATTAATTCGAGGAAATTCATTAAATTTCAAACTAAAAAGTGGATAAAAGGCCTATCAATATACTAATTGCCGACTCTCAGTTTTTAACACGCGAAGCTTTGAAAGATTTGCTGGGAGAAAAATTTTCAGTTGTTACATTTGTTGATTCCAGGGAAGAATTAGTGGCATACCTTGAGAAGTATACGGTAGCGCTGATAATACTTGATTACAAACTCTTCGATTTCGATAGTCCGGATGAAATTGCCAACCTGAAAAACAAATATCCGCAAGTTCATATTCTTATTTTATCCAATTATTTGACCCAGGAAGATATATCCGGTTTAAGCGCGGCAGGAATTAAAAACTTTCTTTTAAAAACTGCTGACGAAACTGAATTTTTCAGAGCCATTGATAGCACACTTGAAGGTAAGAAGTGTTATTCAGATGAATTACTTGATTTAATTATTGATAGTAAGAAAAAGTCGCGTTTTGATGAACCATGTGCCCTGACTTCTGCTGAAATGGAAATTGTAAAACTTATTGCCGAAGGACTCACTACCAAGGAAATTGCATCCGGTAAATTCATCAGTTTCCATACAGTAATGACCCATCGTAAAAATATTTTCAGGAAACTTGGTGTTACCAGTGCTTCAGAACTTATTATGTTTGCCATTCGGAAAGGATGGATCGATAATATTGAGTACTATATCTAAAAAAATTTAGGCAACCAAATTAAATCGTGTTTGACAAATCTAAAAATTTTTAGGCGACCAAATCAAATCATGTTTGACAATCTATAATTTTTTAGGCAACCAAATCAAATCTTGTTTGACAATCTAAAAATTTTTAGACGACCAAATCAGATCGTGTTTGACAATCTAAAATTTTTTAGGCAACCAAATCAGATCGTGTTTGACAATCTAAAAATTTTTAGGCAACCAAATCAAATCTTGTTTGACAATCTAAAATTTTTTAGGCAACCAAATCAGATCGTGTTTGACAATCTAAAAAATTTTAGGCAACCAAATCAGATCGTGTTTGACGATCTAAAAAATTTTAGGTAACGCTTCTTCGGATGCATCCAACCTGGAAGCGTCCGTAGGACCTTCCAGCGTTATTAACGAAAACCTGATGTTTATTTTCACACAGACTCTTTAAGGCGGTGATTAGATGATTCTACACCTGGCTTTAGCCATTCAAATATTGGTTTAATTCAGTGCTAAAGTCCAACAGCAATAGCCACAAGTTAAGTTCTGAAGGATGTAGTCAAATGCTTAAAATACCACAATTATGGTATTTTATAGTATGCAGAAATAGGACAATTTTGTACTGTCTCTTAAGCATTTACAAAATACTTCATCAAGAAATGAAATACAATACAATTTTAGAAAGCATTGGGCACACACCACATATACGAATTAATCAGCTTTATTCGCCAGAATATGAAGTTTGGGTGAAACTGGAAAAACAAAATCCGGGTGGAAGTATTAAGGATCGTGTTGGATTGGCATTAATAGAAGATGCAGAAAAAAATGGTTTTTTAAAACCAGGATCAGTTATCATTGAGCCTACTTCAGGAAATACAGGTATTGGATTAGCTCTGGTAGCTGCTGTTAAGAGATACAGAATTATACTGGTAATGCCGGAATCTTTTAGTATCGAACGGCGAAAGCTGATGGCTGCTTATGGTGCCGAATTTGTTTTAACACCCCGCGAGAAGGGTATGAACGGAGCTTTGGAAAAAGCTGCTGAATTAGCAAATAGCATTCCTGATTCATGGATTCCTTCACAGTTTGATAACCCTGCAAATATTGAGATTCACCGAAAATCTACCGCAATGGAAATTATTCATGATTTTCCGGATGGTTTTGATTATTTTATATCCGGTGTTGGTACAGGTGGTCATATTTCAGGAGTAGGCCAGGTTTTAAAATCAACATTTCCAAAATTAAAAATTTTCGCTGTTGAGCCTGAAGTGGCACCTTTCATAAGTAAGAGAAAATTTGCTCCTCATCCTATTCAGGGTTTAGCTCCCAATTTCATACCGAAAAACCTTCTTGAAAATGTGCTTGATGGTACTATTACTGTATCAAAGGAAGAGGCATATACCTATGCACAACGTGCAGCAAAAGAAGAAGGACTTTTTATCGGAATCTCTTCCGGAGCATCGCTGGCAGCTGTTGCTAAAAAAATACAGGAAATCCCTAAGGGCTCTAAAATACTAACTTTTAATTACGATACCGGTGAACGGTATTTATCCATTGATGGACTTTATTAATACAAATTAAAAGTATGGAAAAGAAAATTCTAATAGTGCCGGGATTGAACAATTCAGGCAAAACTCATTGGCAAACCATATGGGAATCGACACATCCCGATTTTGAAAGAGTAGAACAGAAAGATTGGGAACATCCTGTTCGCAACGAATGGGTTAAAAATATTGAAGCAGCTGTCCGAAAAAATCGCGGTAAAGATATATACATTGTTGCACATAGTCTTGGCTGCATTGCAACGGTACATTGGGCAAATCAGACTTCGCAAACTATAAAAGGTGCATTGCTTGTAGCACCCCCTGATGTTGAAGGTGAAGCAATACGTAATCTGATTGTTGGTTTCAATCCGGTACCAAAAGTACGACTGCTTTTCGATAGTATTGTAGTTGCAAGTGAAAATGATGAATACATTGATATTAATTCATCAAGGCTTTTAGCTATTTACTGGGGAAGCAGTTTTGTGAATATTGGCAAAAAAGGCCATATCAATGCCAACTCCGGATTGAATCAATGGCCTGCAGGGTTGCGCTTATTAAAAGCTTTAACCGGAATAAAAGTCAAAGAACTGAAATATTGAACAAGTATATCGGATATTTACCACAAACAGGCAAGTCCATAGGCGAAAAGCAATTCTCCGATCTAATACATAAAAACACAATCTGTACTGAATTGAAAGATCCGGAATTTATCTATCCTAAGGAATGTGTTGACAACAAATTCTTATAGTCCCGTTTTCCTTGCAACTCATCACAATAAAAATATTTATTTTAGCATTTGGAAAAACTCAACCAGTTGAAAAATCTTTGTGAATGCAAACGGAGTAATTCCTCGAAGACTTTTTAAAGACTCCAGATGAGTAAAAAGTAAATAATTGATTATATGAACCATACTACCGAGACTATATGGAATATGTTTTGTTGCAAGCTGAAACCATTTATCTGTAAATGGGGAGTCGACTCGTATGTAGCCGATGACATCATTCAGGAAGTGTTTTTAAAAATCCATAAAAACATCGACACCTTAAGAGATGACTCAAAGGTTCACAGCTGGGTCCTTCAGATCACAAAAAACTGTGTAATCGATTATTTACGTGAACATAAATTACGATTTGAAGATATTGAGAGAATTGAACTTGAAGATTCTAAAACACCTGATACCATTCGTGATAAAAATGAAAGAGACCCTGAAAATGAGATAATATCTGGATTACATGAACTAATCGGATCGTTACCCGAGAAATATGCAAAGGCTCTTCTTATGGTTGAATATCAAGGTATGTCGCAAATTGAATTGGCACGAAAATTAAAAATATCTCCCTCCGGCGCTAAATCCCGTGTTCAGCGTGCACGGAATATGGTGAAAGACCGACTGATGAATTGTTGTCACTATGAATTCGATAAATATGGAACTGTAATCGGCGTTCATCCCATTTCATGTTGTTGTTGTAATCATTGATATTAAAGGTACTTCAGAGTCTTTTTGCGTCCTTTTATTTATTCTTCGTCTTTAAAGTGAGTACAAACTTTAAATTGGAGAATCTCATTATGAATCAGTTTTTCAGTAATCGGAATCAAAATGTATTTGATAATGCAAATACTTATTTCCCTTCGAACCTTTTCTTGTTTGGTGTTCATAAACACAGTGAAATTTATTCCACTTTCCTTTCGGTTTACAAAAGAAAATCTTCTTTTCTAAAACAGTTTTTAATAATTCTGTTTCTATTTCTCTCTATCGATTTGTTTTGCCAGGATATGATTTTTGATAAAAACAACTATAAATTGGAAATATCAAAAACTACCTCTGAAGTTAAAATAGATGGAATGTTGGATGAATGGAGCTCTGCCGGCACTGATGCAAATTTTTGGTTACATTATCCAATCGATACCGGGAGAGCCTGTGTGAAATCGAAAATCAGTATGATGTATGATGAGACATACATGTATTTCAGTTTTGTTAGTTACGAGGTAATTGGAAAACCTGTTGTTCAGAGCTTAAAAAGAGACGATGAAGCAAATACTGATAATAATGATGGAATAACTATAATTATTGATCCTTCCAATACTGCTAAAAACGGTTATTATTTCAGGGTAAATGCAGCAGGAGCATTGGCTGATGGAACTGTATTTCAGAATGGTATGTACCCTGCTGGCAATATATACTGGGACAATAAGTGGATGGCTAAAGTGAGACGCAGCCATGATACCCTTTATTACGAAATTGCCATTCCTTTCAATGCTATAAAATATAATGGAGAGAACAATGTTTGGGGAATTAATTTCTTGAGATCCGACATTAACAGGAACAAGACTTATGCCTGGACCTTGTTTCCGGCCAATAAGCATGACCTGGATCTTGGGTACACAGGGATTCTTGTTTTTACTGATGGATTATCGAAAAGCAAGTCGGGCAAAATAATACTTATGCCTTCTGTTTCCAGTAGAATGAAGTATAACAGAGAAGAGAGCGAAAATATTTCATTCAATACCTGGGGTAGTTTAAATGCAAAGGTATCCATCAGTTCGTTACTAAATCTCGATTTATCGGTTTATCCTGATTTTTCGAACGTTGAGGTTGATCAGCAATATATAGATTTTTATCGATTTGAATATTATCAGCCAGAACAAAGAAGCTTTTTTCTCGAAAATAATGATCTGTTTTCCAATTTTGGCACTTATGATGATTTTACTACCGCTTCTTCTGAAAATAGGGTTAAACCTGTATATACCAGACGAATTGGCAAAAAGGATGATGCTGAAGTACCTATTGTTTATGGCGTAAGACTTTCGGGAGAAGTTGGTGGTAATACACGAATGGGATTGTTAAATATACAAACTGAAAGTCTTGAGGACCTCGAACCACAAAATTATTTCATTGGTTCTTTTCAAAAAGGAGTTTTTAAACGATCGTCAATTAAAGGCTTGTTTACAAACAAAAATTCTACGGATGGATTTGGTTTTCAGAAAGACAATTATAATCGCACCGGAGGACTGGAATTTGATTATTCTACAAAGGATGGCCGATGGGCTGCAAATGCGAAAATGCATTCAAGTTTTACCAATGAAAAATACTCAAACAATATGTTTTACGGAGGTGGTTTTACTTTCTTCAATAAAAAGTTTAAAACCCAAAACTGGTTTGAACATGTCGGCAAAAACTACATTACTGATATAGGTTTTGTGCCCAGATTATATTACAAAGATCCATCGTTAGATACAACTTACAGATATGGCTACACTCACCTTGTAAATAAATATGAATTATACCATTTTCTCAATAACAAATGGATTACAGTTATGGGAGAATATACAAATATTCACACTTATTTGAATGACAACAACAAGCTAAACGAATTTAGTTTCGATTTGGGTTATTGGAGTGTATTTTCTAACCGCAC
>JAHEEB010000637.1 GCA_024640925.1 Bacteroidota bacterium
TGCACCCCTTGGCAAAAATGAGTTCATCTAATTGCTTGTAATCCTCAAATAAATTTGTATTTTTCGAATTTATTCAGAACTTGCAGTTGGGTGCACTGCTACCCATGCAGGGCACACACATGGTATAAATGCCATTTGGCGTGCATTACGTACACATAAGGCATTGCTACTAATTAAATTTATTACTAGCTTGAAACGTATGTACTCCGAAATGCCAAACGGCACTTATAGCCATCGTTGGTGCCAATTCGGTAGCATTCCAAAATTTATTTTCTGTAATCAACTAAAAAAAACAAAATGATTCCAAATATTAATTACTGATTAATCAAATAAAATAGAACCATACCATATTTGTAATAGAAAGAAACTCGAAAAAAATTATTGAAATTAAATATTACACTTCAACACATTGATTAATATGAAAACTTCATGTAAAACACTAATCTTAAAAAATTCTTTGATTATTATTCTATTATTTGTAAAACTATATCTTTTTAGTCAAACCATTGAGCCTATAGGTCCACAACCTACTGCTTATAATCTTGATAAAGTACAATTTGTAAATGACTCCATGGGTTATGCAGTGAGTTGGGATTATTCCTTCTTCAAAACAATTGATGGTGGATTATCCTGGTCACAAAGCTATCTTAACAATTTATGGTCTAACCCGATACAGGATATGCTGTTTATAAATGATTCTATAGGGTATGTGGCTACCTTTGGGTGGGTTTATCAAACAACCAATTATGGAGATAGCTGGCAGGCAATTGTTGAAGTTACTAATGTTAAGACATTAAATTATGTTTTAGATAGTATACTTATTCTAAGCAATTGGAGGAATATTTATAGAAGTATTGACAAAGGCAATAAATGGATAGATACTACAAATTTTCCGGATGTAGTAGGGCATTTGGATTTTTGTAATAATATTGGGTATGCTTTATGCTACAATAAACAAATATATCGAACTTTAGATGCAGGCGAACAATGGTCTTTAATTAACACATTAGATAAAGGTTATTTAACAGCACTTGAAGTAGTTAACGACAGTATAGTTATTGTTGCAGCCAGTGATGGAAAAATTTACTCTTCAGTAGATTCTGGAAATACTTGGAAAGGATATAGTTTAGATCTTATTAATTCAGTTTCTGATATAAAATTTATTAACATAGATACTGGTTTTGCTGTTACATCATGTCAAAATCTAGGAAGCAAAATCTACAAAACAGTAAATGGTGGCCAAACCTGGTATGCAACCAATCATCCAGTAAGTTCTTTTTATCAGGGATTTCAAGCCATAAGTTTCCCAAGTGACTCCGTCGGTTACGTTGTTGGTAATTTTGGAACTGTTTTAAAAACAAATGATTATGGTGAAAACTGGACCAACCTTATTGATGATGAACGGAATACAATTTATACTTCTTACCAACTAGATTCAATAACGCTTTTTGCTGGCGGTCATAGCGGTAGTATTATGAAGTCAGAAGACTTAGGCAAAACATGGCAACATAAAAGTACTGACACTGATCTAACAATTAGAGATATTGTATTTGTGACAGATTCTATTGGGCTGGCTGTTGGCGGTGGAAACTATTATTTTAACGAGGTGACTAATGGTTTTTTACTTAAAACTGTTGATAAGGGTGAGAACTGGAATTCCATATCTCTACCTTTTACTGAAGGTTTGTTTAAGGTTCTTCACTTAAGTGGCGATACTATAATGATTACAGGTGTACAAGGGAAAGTATATATTTCATACAATTTGGGGGCTTCATGGATTGCACAAAATACCAATACCACTTATAATATTATTGATGCATATAATATTAGCAGTGATACTATATTTTTAGCTGGCGATGAATATATGGCAAGTGGTGGCTTAATTTTGAAATCGACAAATATGGGATTAAACTGGAACACTGTTTATACTGATGATGATAATGATTTTCAGTCAATCACAATGACAAGTTCACAAAAAGGGTTTGTTGTAGGTCACTTTACAGGTGGTTGGCAAACACTAATACTGGAAACTATAGATGGTGGTGTAACATGGGAGGGAAAGACTTTCCCAATTTCAACAAGCGGATTAAGTAATATTACGTTTTTTGGAGAAAATTTCGGAATATCCCACTCAGGTACCGCAATAATAATTACTAAAGATGGTGGTTTAAGTTGGAATAACCCATTCTTGAACTGCGAAATGCCTGAAAACACTATTTCGAGTGCCATACTGGTAAATGATACTCTTGGCTATATCTATACAACAGGGGGTGGAATTTATAGATTTACTAGCCATCCTACCCTGAATTGTAATAAAGAACTTGGCATTGATACTGTTGTCGCCTGCGATTCTTATACTTGGATAGACGGAAATACATATTCAAGAAATAACACAACAGCGATGTTTAATCTTCGGGAAAGTTCTACGTGTGGTTGTGATAGTTTGGCGTTTTTAAACCTGACAATTAATCATTCTGTTGAGGTGAGAGATATTATTAAAGCTTGTGGGCCTATTAAATGGATAGATGGGAATATTTATTCAGAAGACAATAATAGCGCAACACTTATTTTAAGCAATATTTCTGGTTGCGATTCCATTATACGACTAAACTTATTGGTAACCAAGATAGATACAACTGTCACAGTTGAACTAAATACTTTAACAGCTAATGAAACTGGTGCAGAATACCAGTGGTTAAATTGTTCAAATAATTTAAGCCCTATTGTTAGCGAAAAAGATCAGTCCTATTTTCCTGAAAATTCGGAAGGTTCTTTTGCAGTTAAAATAACAAAAAATAACTGCATAGATACATCCTTTTGTTATCAGTTTCAATCAATAAATAGCATAAATAGTACCAAAGTAACCAAATTTGATGTTTACCCAAACCCAACAAAGGGTTCTGTAATTGTAGATTTTGATAAAACTTATTTGAAAATAAATATTAAAATATTCCAATTAAATGGATTAAAAATATTCGAACACGAATATTTCAACACCCCAAAAGTATATATTAATCTTGATACAGAACCTGGAATTTATTTCTTAGAAGCTAATATTTCTGATATAGAAACAGACAAGATTATGATAATTAAGAAGTAATAGTAGAAATTTAGCATTTTATATACTATATAATAAATATCTCTTATAGTGAATTCTTATTTTGGAACTGGCACCAATAAATAGGAGTTCATGTGGGCTGTAAGCCCAAACAAGAACTCCCGGTTGAACTAAAACCCGGCCTGGCGGCTATGGACTTCTCTTCAGGGATAAAGGGCAAACACGCTAAAAGCGGAGAGGTAAATTAAAAAACAAAGAGGTAGATAAAGCATGTTTTTTCAAGTTTTGCTATTAAAAACAGTCAGTATAAAATCAAACCACATCATTTTCGTTCAAAAAAGGCAATATTATCTTACACCCATAATCTTAATGGGTTTACTGGTTTGGTTATCAATAGGTATTATTAAGTATAGAAAAGAAAGCAGGGTGAACGAACCCTCGGGAGCTCTTCAATTCTATGCATTTGGCCCTGCTTACAATGAGGGCAAATAAAAATATCGAACCCGGTTAGCCTTAACAGGCGTTGCTGCGAAGGTTCTTTAACCTTAATGGGTTTTGGTTTTGATTTTTGTAGCAAGGCCTTATAACGTGAGCTGTAAATGCCATACCATACCTGCGGATTTTAACAAACCTTTGGGGGAGAATATGCAGGCAAAAACGGCGTAAAAACTCAACCCCATCGAGGGTAATTGGTTTTTGCCTGGCAT
>JAHEEB010000638.1 GCA_024640925.1 Bacteroidota bacterium
TGGCATCCACAAAAGCATTTACATGTCAGGTTACTGTTCTTGCCATGATGGCAATTTCTATTGGCAGAAATAAGAATTTAATTGATAACGAAACTTATCTTAAACTCATTTATGAGTTTAATATGATACCCGAGAAAATTGAGGAAATCCTTAGACAAAATGATTCGTTTAAAACAGTTGCAAAACTTTTTAAAGATTCTTCAAACGCCTTATATCTGGGTCGAGGTTATCTTTTCCCTGTTGCTCTTGAAGGAGCCCTCAAACTCAAAGAGATCTCATATATACATGCCGAAGGATATCCGGCAGCCGAGATGAAACATGGCCCTATTGCATTAATCGATGAAAATATGCCTGTAGTAATTGTTGCTACAAAAGATAGTTCCTACGAAAAAATTGTAAGTAATATTCAGGAAGTAAAGGCCCGTAATGGTAAAATTATTGCTGTTGTAACAAAAGGTGATACCATCATTCGAAAAATGGCATCTCATGTTTTTGAGATACCTGAAACTGACCCTGTTTTTGCAGCCTTGCTTTCGGTAATACCATTGCAACTTTTTTCATATCATATAGCTGTAATGAGAGGTTGCAATGTTGATCAACCCAGAAATCTTGCTAAATCTGTAACTGTAGAATAAATTACATATTAACTATTTCTAAATTCATCTTCTATCGATTAAATAAAGAAAGATTACATTAGTCCTCTGGAATTACCGCTATTACTTCAACTTCCACAATCTTTTTTAGACTTGATAAACGATTTACTTCAACCCAGGTGGCAGCAGGATAATCTTTATTATAGTATTTCCGGCGTACATTTTTATATTTAATAACTGAATCGATAGCCGTAGTATATAGGTTTTCTTTTACTACATATTCAAAGCCAATATTGTAATGTTTTAATGTTTGATCTATTTTATCATAAGCCATTTTTAATGCTTCCGGCATGGTTCCCCAACCAACAGATCCCGAAACATATATGGTATTCCCTATTTTTACAGCCTGAGCATATCCAACCGTATCTTCCTTTGCTTTATTAAGATTGAATTTTTCCTTTTCTAAAGGAGCCAGTTTGTTGTCTTGTGCAACAACATAATAAACAGATGAGAAAAGAATCAATGCAGTGATTAGAAGTCTTGAGATCATGCTATAGTTGTTTTAAAATGGATTAAACCCAGAAAAAATCATACTCCTGATATTAACAGGTATAATTTAATTCATTAAAATATAAGAAATAGAAATATATCAGAACAATTACCTCGATTTGTATTGCCTTTCGTAATATGCTCCATAGTCGCCTGATACAACATTTTGAAGCCATTCTTCATTCATCAGGTACCAATCGACTGTTTTTCCAAGGCCTTCTTCAAATGTAACCGATGGTTTCCAACCCAGTTCTTTCTGAAGCTTGTTTGAATCTATTGCATATCTCAAATCATGACCTGCTCTATCGGTTACAAAACTAATCAGCTTTTCCGATTCTCCGCTTGATCTATTTAATTTGCTATCCATTATACGACATAGCAATCGTATGAGATCAATGTTTTTCCATTCGTTATTTCCGCCAATATTATAGGTTTCGCCAGGTGTTCCTTTATGAAATATAACATCTATGGCCCTTGCATGATCAATTACAAATAACCAGTCTCGAATGTTTTCTCCTTTACCATATACAGGAATGGTTTTCTTGTTTTTTATATTATTGAATGCTAAAGGAATGAGCTTCTCGGGAAATTGATTTGGTCCATAATTGTTAGAGCAGTTGGAAATTATGACAGGTATTTTATATGTATTGTGATAAGCCCTTACAAGATGATCTGAACTGGCTTTTGAAGCAGAATAAGGACTTCTCGGATCATAGGGTGTCGATTCAATAAAAAATCCGCCCTTATCGAGAGATCCATAAACCTCATCTGTTGAAATATGATAAAACATTTTGCCATCGGTATTCCCCTTCCATTGCTTAACTACAGCATTGAGTAAATTTGCTGTACCAATTACATTGGTCATTATAAATTCGTTAGGGTTAGTAATTGACCGATCAACATGTGATTCTGCTGCCAGATGAACTACTCCATCAACAGGGTATTTCTCAAAAAGCAATTCAACTTCTTCTTTTTTAACAATATCGACCTTTTCAAATACATAATTATCGGCCTTTTCAATGTCTTTAAGATTTTCGAGATTACCAGCATAGGTAAGTTTATCGAGATTGATAATCTTATATTCCGGATAATTATTTACAAAAAGTCTTACAACATGCGATCCGATAAAACCTGCGCCGCCAGTAATTATTATGTTTTTTTTCATTACGGAAAATTATTTCGATTTATTCATTTTATTTCTTATATATTTTTCCCACTCCCATGCTGATGCCAGGGTTTCTTCGAGTGAGATTTCTGCTTTCCAGCCAAGTTCTTTATTAGCAAACGAAGTATCGGCATAAACCATTTCTACATCGCCTTGTCTCCTATCAACAATTTCATAATTAACTTTTTTTCCAGTAGCTTTTTCAAACGTATCGATAATTTCTAAAACAGAAACCCCTCTTCCTGTTCCCAGGTTAAATACTTCCAGATTATTTTTGTTCAGACCATTGAGCATTCGTTTCACTGCAACAACATGAGCCTTGGCTAAATCCACAATATTAATATAATCTCTGACAGCCGTTCCATCTGGCGTATTATAATCATTCCCGAACACTCTGAGTTTTTCTCTAATGCCGGCAACAGCTTGTGTAACAAAGGGTACCAGGTTTAGAGGAACACCTATTGGCAACTCTCCTATTAATGCTGATTTATGGGCACCAATAGGATTAAAATAGCGTAGTGATATGGCTTTTAATTTGTTATTTGCCTGAATAGCATCTCCAATAATTTCTTCACAAATTTGTTTTGTATTTCCATAAGGCGACATTGCCTTTTTAATAGGAGCTTTCTCCGTAACAGGCAGTTCATCGGGTTGTCCGTATACGGTACATGACGATGAAAAGACTAACCCGGGATGACCGAATTTTTCCATAGCAATCAAAAGGTTAATCAACGACTCCAGATTATTATGGTAATATGAAAGTGGCATCTCAACCGATTCTCCGACAGCCTTTAGCGCAGCAAAATGAATGATTGCTTTTATATCGTTATATTTCTCAAACAGCTGAATTACTTTTTGGCGGTCGCAAAGGTCAAACTTCTCAAAATCGGGTTTTGTACCTGTTATTTGGGTTATCCCATCGAGCACCTCTATGTTTGAATTTGATAAGTTATCGACAATAACAACTTTAAATCCATTATTAATAAGTTCAACAACTGTATGTGAACCTATGTATCCAGTACCTCCTGTAACTAAAATTCTATCCATATACTTATTTTATTCTTTTTACTTCTGAACCTTCTATTTTATATACCTGGTTGCTTTCAGGACAAGATGCAAGACCTTCTGAATTGAAGATTAGCTTATGTCCGTATTCACTAACCCAGCCTGTTTGTTTAGCCGGATTACCTATAACAAGTGCAAAATCAGGGACATTCTTAGTAACAACTGCACCAGCACCAATAAATGAATAACTGCCAATAGTATTACCACAAACAATTGTGGCATTTGCTCCTATCGAAGCTCCCTTCTTCACAAGTGTTTTCATATATTCATCCCGACGAATTATTGCACTTCGGGGATTTATTACATTAGTAAAAACCATTGATGGACCAAGAAATACATCATCTTCGCAGATAACTCCTGTATAAATCGATACATTGTTCTGAACTT
>JAHEEB010000639.1 GCA_024640925.1 Bacteroidota bacterium
CACCTTTTAGCTTTAGAATTGACAATTTAGGCTTAGAAACTTGTGTTATTAAAGTCAAAAAAATTGCAAGTAAGTCATTTAAAGGAAAAGGTGTAAATTCTGGATTTAGATTGATATATGCACATTTTGAACAGGAAGATAGGGTTGTTTTGATTGAGTTATATCACAAATCCAATAAAGAAATTGAGGATAAGGATAGGATTTATAATAATTTCAATTAAAGGAGGATTTTATGATGGTTAAAAATAAAAAACAAACTTCAAGAAATGTTGCTTCCTTAGTTTGGGAATACTGAAGGCACAAGATTATTTTTAAAATTATTCTTTAAATTACGATACCTTAAAAAACTATTACTCCCGAAACAGAAACAAACTTGTATGAACACCCATAACCCCTTGTTTAAGCTGAAAGCTTCTTCTTTTTTGAAAACTTATGGTGGCCTTATGCTTATATTAGCAGCTACCTTACTTCTATATCTTAAAGTATTTAACAATCTCTTTACAAATTGGGACGACGATTTTTATGTTCTGGAAAATCCTTATCTGAAAAACTTTTCGTTAAGCTCGCTTAAACATATTTTTACTGTTTACTATTGTGGCAATTATCACCCACTAACAATGTTGTCGCTGGTACTCGATTTTAGGTTAGGGGGCCTGCAATCCTGGCCTTATCATCTAACCAATCTGATACTTCATTTGGCCAATGTGTTGTTAGTTTATTTATTTGTAAAACGCTTGTTGCTGTCATTATTGCCTGATGTCGATTATAGGTTTATTGTTCTCCTCACAACCGGTTTATTTGCCATTCATCCGTTTCAGGTTGAATCGGTTGCCTGGGTGTCGGAACGAAAAAACCTGCTGTACACATTTTTCTTTTTATGGTCAATGATAGTTTATGTAAACTATTCCGAAACAGGTAAATACCGTTTGTATTTCCTGAGTCTGGGGCTTTTTATCCTTTCGTTGTTCTCCAAGGGCACAGCAGTAACACTCCCGCTTTGCATACTTGTTATTAACTTTCTTTTAGGACGTAAAATATTTTCGCAAAAGTTACTGGTAGAAAAATTACCGTTTTTTATCCTCTCACTTGTTTTTGGGATTATTGCTTTTTATGCGCAAGACAGCTCGAACGCCTTGGCAAAGGGACCCGACAGTGCATATACTGTTATTGATCATCTTTCCATCGCTGCATACGGTTGGGCTTTGTATCTGATTAAACTGGTATACCCTTTTCATTTGTCGGCATTTTATCCTTATCCGCCCAAAACCGAGGCATTGCTTCCATTGATTGTATATGTAACAGGCATATTGTCGATAATAATTACACTATTTACCTTATTTTACCTGCGCAGGAATCGCTTTTTAGTATGGGGAATTCTTTTTATCCTGATTAACATAAGTGTAGTTATTCAAATAATACCTGTTGGTGGGGCGATGATGGCTGACCGGTATGTTTACTTACCTTCCATTGGTTTTTTCGCTGCATTGGCGTTCGCATTGTATTATTTTATGCAAAAAAACAAAAACTGGCGTTGGGCTATATATGCTATTACAATACTTTACACATGTATTCTTGGGGAAATTACCTGGCAACGGATTGCTGTATGGAAAGACAGCATTACCTTGTGGAGCGATGTATTACAACACTATCCGGCAAATAATAACCGTGGATACCTCAACCGGGCATCGGCTTATTATTACGAGGGCAATTACGCGGCAGCACTCCAAGATTATGATAAACTTTTAACTATCGAACCTACCAATGGCGGTGCCTATATTGGTCTTGGGCTGGTAAAAAAAGCCTTAAAAGATACTACAGACGCAGTAAAAGCATTCAATCGAGCAATTGTACTCGGACAGAAATACGACGGATACCTGAACCGTGCTTGTGTTAAAATTGATGCCAAAGAATTTTCAGGAGCCTTGGCCGACCTTGACAGCGCAGAACATTTTAATGCCACACGACCCGAATTATATGAAAACAAAGGTTTAATTTTTTACAAGACAGGTCAATATCAGCAAGCATTTCAGAATTACGACAGAGCTATTCAAATAAACCCAAACAGCGGGAATGCCTATTTTGGACGAGGACAAGCCAGGCAGGCCATAAACGACGTGGAAGGGGCAATGAAAGATTTTACCTTGTCCTTAAATCTCTTACCATCTTACGATTGTTTTCTCAACAGGGCTTTGCTGCGATACACCGGCAACGACTATACAGGTGCCCTGTCCGACCTTGACAATGCCTCCTTTTTAAATCCAAAAGGATATGAAGCATGCTTCGACAAAGGATATATTTACTTAAATACGGACAACCCGGCAAACGCAGAAAAGGTATTTACGGCAGCTATTGCCATAGAATCCAACGATTACGAAGCATACCTTTACAGGGGTATCGCCAGACTTCAGCTGGGAATGCTGGATGAAGCTCGTACAGACCTGCAAAAGTCGATAACCATGAACCCTGTGGCAAGTGCTTATTATTTTCTGGGACTTACTTATGCTCAAATGGGCAATAACTCCGAGAGTTGTGTAAATTTACGCAAAGCCGTTTCGATGGGTTATGAAGGCGCATTACAGGTTCTGCAAAAAATATGTAATTAGCGATTTGGAGGTGTGAAATACAGACTACATATATGACCAGGTTATCGCCCCCCTAAAGAACATAATCTGGGAGAGCTTGATTTAAAAGCACAGGCATCGGATATCCGTTTTAAGGAAGTTTTCACGAAAGAAACCAATGAACAAATTGACCGATTCGAGCTTCTGGGTGAAAGGGTACAGGTATTAAGGGAAATGACTCAGAAGATTTGTGGTGAGAGGATTGAGAGTATTGGTTGATTGTTTATTTGACCAATTTCTAGTGATCCAATCCAAAAAAGTGGGCATTACTGGAACACACACATTACTCGTAATATCTTATATTACTGGCGTTTACAAAATCGAAAATTATTCAGGTAACCGAATAGGTAACTTAATGGTTTTATGACCAGTATTTCCATGCAATCCAATATGAAAAGAACCTTTTCAAGGCAAATATATATAAATAATGGTTAATTATATTTAGAAAATTTCTGGAAATGCCGGATTGCATATTTTATGATATCAATCAACAAGATGTTGTTTTATTAAGTCAACAGAGATACCGGTATATTCTGCAAAATCTATGATGCTAACAAACTGTGCCCTTGTTTTGCCTTTGCATCGCTTGATTTTCATAAGCAGTTCCCGGCTTGAACGGTAACTTTTCCCTGTCAACCTGCTAACATCTTTGGCGTAGATGATTATTCGGCCTGACATTCTATAAAAAGAACGAAATATTACGTTAAATGACAAATTTAGGTAAAAACCGGTAAAGAGTGGTTGTTATTGACCTTAAGATATCCACAAAAGCCTTTTGTATTTACCTTTCCATAAAACAATCAACTAATGGAAAAGCAATTTGAAGTAAAAACGTACGGGTTTAACGAACTGGCACAACTCTATTTTCCGCATATTTCAAAATCCTCAGCCACGCGTATGTTTAGCCATTGGATAAATTCCTGTCCACAATTAGTAGAAAAGCTGGAAGAAACCAACTGGAAAAAGCGTTCAAAGTATTTTACTCCTAAGCAGGTAAAGGTATTGGTGGGGCATTTTGATCCGCCGTATTAAACTGTTAAATTATTCTATCACTAAAATATTGACAGATAATTGGAAAGTATGTACATTGTAAAAAATTATCCAAAAACCCAAATAATTGAAATTATGAAATTTTTT
>JAHEEB010000640.1 GCA_024640925.1 Bacteroidota bacterium
TTCCACATCCATCGGCAATTATTCCGTTATAACAAGTCAGGGTTTTTTCTTTAATAATAGACAAAACTCCCAATTCGTCTGCCAATTTCCAGGTTTCGGCTTTGGTTTTATACATAAGAGGTGCATGGATGGTAAAATTACTATCCATTGCAAGATTTAAAGCTATCTGAGCTGCATTTATGAATTCCTGACGGCAATCGGGATAATTACTATAATCGGTCTGGCTTACTCCTATAACAATATCGGATATATCTTTTGATTTAGCATAAATGGCAGCATAAGTCAGGAAAAGCTGGTTTCTGCCTTCTACAAGTGTATTCGGTGGTGTATTTCCCTTCACTGATTCCTCTACATGAATTCCATTTGAAGTAAGTGCATTTTTTGAGATGTCGGCCAGGGTGCTTATTTGAGCAGTATAATATTGAACGTTAGCATTTTTCGCAATAGCAGAAGCCAGTTCAATTTCATGCTTATGCCTTTGTCCATAATCAAATCCAATCGCATAAACGTTGCTAAACTTAGATAGTGCCCAAAACAGACATGTTGTTGAATCTTGTCCACCCGACAATAAGACTAAAGCTTTTTTATTCATATTCAACTAGTTTTTAACGTGGTTACCTAGGACACGGAACCATTTTTCGGTTCAATTCCACAGCAAATATAAATAAAAAGATATTACAAGGAAGTGAAAAATAGTTTCTTGCAGATATTGCTGATTTAATTGTTGACTGTAATGATTAATTTTAAGGGTAAGAAATCATGATGAATAACTTTTTTTTGCTTATAAATATTTAATCACTCGTAATTTTGATACAGAAAAATATACGAAATTGCAGTAACTAAACTTACACAAAATGATAGTGACATTTGTTCATATCTGGGTAAAAACCGGATTAACCGAAGCATTTATTAAGGCATCGACCGAAAACCATTTGAATTCCATTAAAGAACCAGGTATTCTCAGGTTTGATTTTCTCAGAGATGCAAATGACGAAAACAAATTTGTATTATATGAAGCATACGAATCGGAAGATGCTGCAGCTGCCCATAAAGAAACAGCCCATTATAAGAAATGGCGGGATACTGTAGCTGACATGATGACTCAACCCCGAAAGGGAGAAAAACATATTGTACTTGCACCAACAAATAAAGAATTATGGTAGAACAATTTAAATTTGGCCAAATCCCAGAGATACTGTATGGTATCGGAACCCGGAATAGAATAGCCTCCATTGCCAGTAAATATGGTGAAAACGTACTATTAATCACTGGTAAAACAACACTTTCTGTCAATTCAGCAGCTATAGAAATCTATGACTCTTTACAAAATGAGGGTTTTTCCATTGATCATATAATAATAGGCCGGGAACCACAGCCTGAAGATATAAACCTTACAGTATTGAATCTTAAGGAAGCTGGAATAGAAGTTGTAATTGGAATTGGAGGTGGTTCTGTAATTGATGCTGCCAAAGCTATTTCAGCTATGATTACAGTAGGTGGCGATATTAGCGATTATCTCGAAGGTGTTGGAACAAAAGAGCACCCCGGGACAAAAATTCCTTTTATTGCAATTCCAACAACAGCCGGCACAGGAAGCGAGGCAACTAAAAATGCTGTTATCACAAAGCCAGGCGAAAAAGGATTTAAACGATCGTTGCGGCACGATAAGTTTGTACCAGATTATGCGGTGGTTGATCCTGAACTTATGCTAAGCTGTCCGCCCAATATTACAGCTGCTTCGGGTATGGATGCTTTTACACAACTTGTAGAATCATATCTATCAAATCAAAGTTCACCGTTGACTGATGCCTTGGCTTTAGATGGAATTGAAAGGATAATCAGATCACTTGAAACAGCTGTTAAAGATGGCTCAAATCTTGATGCTCGCTCTGATATCGCATATGCAGCTCTTCTTTCAGGTATTACGCTTGCCAATGCAGGTTTGGGTGTAATACATGGATTTGCACAACCACTGGGTAGTCTCTTTTCAGTTCCCCATGGAATAGTATGTGGAACATTGATGGGCGCAGCCAACCGGGCTACTCTTCAAAAATTATTGATGACTTATACCAATGTTCCAGCCATTAATAAGTATGCAAAGCTTGGAGACATGGTTGTTGGTCAGTCGGGTAGCAATGAAACTATGGCCAGAAGTTTTATCTGGTATATCGATGAACTAACGGAAAGACTTAAATTGCCGAGGTTATCGGAATTTGGTATTTATGAACAAAATCTGGACACCATTGTTCTACAAACAAGTTTAAAAAATAACCCTGCAGATCTAACAAAAGAGGAGTTGAAATCTATTTTAAAAGAGAGGATTTAACATGTTATGGATAAAGAACTAAAAACCAAATTTGATTTACTGAAGAGCAATATAAAGAAACTTGGGGAAGTTGTTGTAGCTTATTCCGGTGGTGTAGATAGTACCTTTTTGCTTAAAGTTTGTAAAGATGAATTGAACGATAAAGCACATGCAATTCTTGGTGTATCATATACAATGCCCGAAAAAGATCGGATACAAGCTATAGATCTGGCTAAAAAAATTGGTATTGAACCCATTTTAATTCAAACCCCGGAGTTCAGTTCTCCCGATTTTTGTAATAACCCTGTAGACAGATGTTATCATTGCAAGAAAATCATTTTTTCTTCCTTTAAGAAATATATGGTGGATAACCATCTTAATAATCTTCTCGATGGCTCAAATACGGATGATTTAAAAGACTATCGTCCCGGAAAAAAAGCCCTGGATGAGCTTCAGGTAATAAGTCCCTTAATACAGGCAGGATTTTCCAAAGAAGACATCCGGTTGGTTTCTAAAGAAATTCAACTTCCTACCTGGAACAAAGAAGCCCTTGCCTGCCTGGCAACAAGAATAACTTATGGTGAAGAAATAACACTGGATAAACTAAAGAATATTGAAAAAGCCGAAGAATTCTTAAGAGAGATAGGATTTACCTATGTAAGGGCTCGTATCCAGGGTGATCAGATGCGTATCGAAACTTCCGTTGAAGAATTACCTCTTCTCTTTGCTGATGGCACAAGGCAGAAGATTGTAAAATTCGTAAAGGATCTCGGATATAAATTTGTTACCATTGATATGGAAGGGTACAGAATGGGAAAAATGAATAATTTATGAGTGCTTGTCAACCTGGAAGCGTCCGTAAGACCTTCCTGCATTGTTAATGGAAATTTGTTTATTCGGTAAGCTGTTACAAACAGGAAGAGATGCCTTTTTACATAAACGCTGCCAGGTCCTTCGGACGCAGTCAGGTTTGGAGATATGGATGCCGTCAACCTGGAAGCGTCCTTAAAGCCTTCCTGCATTGTTAACGGAAACTTGTTTATTCGGTAAGCTGTTACAAACAGGAAGAGATGCCTTTTTACATAAACGCTGCCAGGTCCTTCGGACGCAGTCAGGTTTGCAGACATGGATGCAGTCAACCTGGAAGCGCCCGTAGGACCTTCCTGCGTTGTTAACGGAACTTGTTTATTCAGTAGGCTGTTACAAACAGGAAGAGATACTGATGTTTTCATATCATTCACAAAAAACCAGAAACTTTTCTACAAACGCTGCCAGGTCCTTCGGACGCAGTCAGGTTTGGAGACATGGATGCAGTCAACCTGGAAGCGTCCGTAGGACCTTCCTGCGTTGTTAACGGAACTTGTTTATTCAGTAGGCTGTTACAAACAGGAAGAGATACTGATGTTTTCATATCATTCACAAAAAACCAGAAACTTTTCTACAAACGCTG
>JAHEEB010000641.1:0-3127 GCA_024640925.1 Bacteroidota bacterium
TTTGCCGTTCTTCTCCTAGTTAGTTGCGGCAAATCGGCAACTGAAAAACTTCAGAAACAAATTGATAATAAAAAGGCCAAAGTGCAGAAAATTGAACAGGAAATCAGCGATTTGGAAAAGAAACTGGCAACCTTAACTGACTCTTCAAAAATTAAAGTTGATGCACATTTGATTGCTGTTGAAGATATTATTGAACAACCTTTTTCTCACTATATCGAAGTCCAGGGTTCAATTGACGGTGATAACAACGTTGCGGTCTTCCCCGAAGCTATGGGTGTTATTGAAGAAGTGAATGTTAAAGTTGGTCAGCGTGTTAGCAAAGGACAAATATTGGCTCGCATGAATGATGCTGCGGTTCGTGAACAGATAAAGGGCCTTGAAACCGGACTGGATCTGGCCACTACTGTTTATGAAAAACAAAAATCACTCTGGGATCAAAAAATAGGATCTGAAGTTCAATATCTGCAGGCTAAAAGTACCAAGGAAACCTTAGAAGCACAGCTTGCAGGTGCTAAACAACAACTTAGTATGATGCATATCAAAGCGCCTATTAACGGTACCGTTGAAGATGCTCAAATTAAAGTCGGACAAATGGCTTCTCCTCAAATGCCAGCCTTCCGAGTTGTTAACTTTGGCCAGTTAAAAGCTGTGACGGATGTTGCAGAAGCATATGCTTCAAAAATTAAAAATGGTGACGAGATTATAGTTTATATACCCGATATTAAAAAGGAATATAAAGCTCGGGTAAATTTTGCCAGTAATTATATCAGTCAGATTAACCGTACTTTTCGTGTGGAAGCAACATTGAAAGAATCGGATATTAATATGAAAGCCAATATGGTTGCTGTACTTAAAATTAACGATTACCATAGTGATAAAGCTGTTGTAATAGCAATGAACTATATTCAGAAGGATCAGACGGGGTCGTTTGTTTTTGTTGCTGAAAAATCCAACAAACAGTTAAAAGCGCATAAACGTGCTGTTACTACCGGCCAGATCAATAATGGAATGGCAGAAATTACAAGCGGATTAAAATCTGGCGATATGCTTATCACCCAGGGCTATCTGGACGTTGAAGAAGGAGAAAACGTAAAATTGTAAATCTTTTCACCTTATTAGTTAATAAAGTCACCTATGGAAAAGAAATTTAAAGAATTTAAACCGACCAGCTGGTCAATCAACAATAAGACAAGTATTTATGTACTAACCATAATCATTTGCATATTTGGATTGATGAGCTATAGAAGTATTCCCAAAGAACAGATACCGGAAATTGTTATTCCAACAGTTCTTGTCAGCACTTATTATCAGGGGAGCTCTCCTTCCGATATCGAAAACCTTATATCTCGTCCGCTCGAAAAAAAGCTTAAATCAATAAAGGATGTTAAGAATATTAGCAGTAAATCGGTACAGGACTATTCCTTAATTGCAATAGAATTTCAACCTAAAAAAGTTGAAATTTCAGAAGCAAAGCAAAGGGTAAAAGATGCTGTTGATAAAGCGATGCAGGATCTTCCCAGCGATTTGCTCTTCGATCCCGAGGTAATTGAGATAAATTTTTCAGATTTCCCGATAATGTCTATCAATTTATCAGGAGATTATTCATTGGAAAAAATAAAGACTTATGCTGAGTTATTGCAAGATCAGATTGAGGCTCTACCGGAAATTACCCGTGTTGATATTGTAGGTGCCCTTGACAGAGAAATACAAATTGATGTTGATATGTATAAGATGCAGGCAGCCAGCGTTACATTTCGCGATATTCAAAATGCTATTGCATATGAAAACATGACTATTTCTGGTGGTAATATCGATATGCAGGGCTTAACCCGCAGTGTCCGTATTGTGGGTGAATTCAAGGATATTGAAACCATCAGAAACATATCTTTTATCTCTTCAAGTGGTGCTATTATTAAACTAAAAGATATTGCCGAAGTAAAAGACAGTTTCAAAAAACAGGAAAGCTTCTCTCGTCTTGCAGGCAAAAATGTAATCACAGTAAATGTTATTAAAAAGAGTGGAGAGAACTTGTTAGAGGCAGCCGAAAAAATCAACCAAATTATTGATAAACTCAAAGAAAATAAATTACCTAACGATCTGAATATTGTAATTACCGGCGATTCATCACATTATACCAAAACTCTTCTCTTTGACCTGAACAATACGATAATATTCGGTTTTATCCTTGTATTTCTGGTGCTTATGTTTTTCATGGGTGTGACCAATGCTTTTTTTGTTGGATTATCAATTCCGCTGGCAATGGCATTAAGCTATATTATACTACCGGGTTTAGGTTTTACCATGAACATGCTGGTGATGTTTGCATTCATTTTCGCCTTGGGAATCATTGTCGATGATGCTATTGTGGTTATTGAAAATACACACCGTATCTTTAAAAAAGAGAAGATGGATATTAAAACGGCTGCTAAGGCTGCCGCAGGTGAGGTATTTGTACCGATTCTTTCGGGGACTCTTACTACCCTGGCACCTTTCTTTCCATTAGCATTCTGGCCTGGCATTGTAGGAGATTTTATGTTTTATATCCCCATAACTATTATTCTGGCCTTGTTTATGTCACTTTTTGTGGCCTACATCATAAACCCTGTTTTTGCTGTATCTTTTATGAAACATGAGGATGAATCTGATCAGCTACCAAAAAACAAAATCTACCGTAATAGCATAATCATTGCTCTGGTTGGAGGTTTGTTCCACTTGTTTGGATGGAGATTTCTTGGAAACTTTACTTTGTTCTTCACACTTATGTATATTTTCCATAATTTTTATGGGTTTACCATCCTTCTTAAGTTTCAGCATAGTATAATTCCCGGAATTTTAAATCTCTATGAAAAGACCCTTCGTTGGGTTCTGCGGGGCAAACGACCTGTCAGGTTGCTTTGGTCTATTATTGCGCTATTTATCTTCTCAGTTATTATTTATTCTGTAACTAATCCAAGATTAGTTTTTTTCCCTGACAACGAACCCAATGTAATCAATGCATATCTTAAGTTTCCTGTTGGAACACAAGTTAGCTATACCGATTCTATTGCAAAAATTGCCGAACAACGTATCATAAAAAAACTGGAAAAAGATACAGATATTGTAGAAAGTGTAATTACCAATGTTGCTC
>JAHEEB010000641.1:3137-3752 GCA_024640925.1 Bacteroidota bacterium
GTTGAATTTGCCAAACGACATGGTAAGAAAACCAATAAGTATCTGGATGAATTTCTTGACACCCTGAACAATATTCCGGGAGCTGAAATATCTGTTGTGAAAGAGGAAGAGGGACCTCCAACAGGCCCCCCTGTTAACATCGAAATCAGTGGTGAAGATTTGGATCAGATGATAGCTGTTTCAGAGCGTCTCATGAAAATAATTGACTCAACTGATGTTCCCGGACTTGATAAAATGAAATCGCAATTTGAGAACAATAAACCAGAGCTTATCATAACAATAGACCGCGATCGGGCAAATCGTGAAGGAATTAGTACCGGACAAATTGGTGGCGAAATACGAACAGCAATTACAGGTACTGAAATATCCAAATACCGCGAAGGAGAGGATCAATATCCCATCCAGCTCAGATATAATGAATATCAACGTGAAAATATTGATCGGTTAATGAATTTGAAGATTACCTATCGCGATATGAATACCGGTATACTTCGACAGATACCGCTTTCATCGGTTGCTCAAATTAATTATGTTAGCTCCTATGGTGGAATTAATCGTCTTAATTCAAAAAGGATCATTAACCTTGTTTCGAATATTGCTGCAGGTTATTCATCA
>JAHEEB010000001.1 GCA_024640925.1 Bacteroidota bacterium
AATGGGGAATAGCGTTGGAACGAATTTATAAGAAGCAACTTTTTGATACCATGAAAGCATGGGTTCGTAGCCTCTTTTAACCAGGCAATAAATAGGCTTTCATCGAAGGGCTCAGCGAAAGGTAAACACGAAAATATTTGAATGAAAAACCCCAACCCCTTAGTAAGGCCTTAGTAAGAGGTTGGAGTTGGTTAAAAACAAACAGAATGCTTGAAACACTTGTTATTAGCGGGTTGAAAACAACTTTTTTATTTTATTCAAACTTATTGGCAGGTAATGTGGAGTTTGGTATATTGTGGGTGGATTTTTATTTACTAAAAATGGAAGATAAAGGGAGAAGAAAGGGATGGGAAGTGCACTTATAGTACCAAATGTGGAAAATAGGTGCAGTTTTTATGCACCTATAAGGATGGCATTTAGTAATTTGCTGAAGTATGAACTATGAGAAATTCAGTTAACTGATTTATGAAACTTAAATAAATAACATTATGGGTTCAATTGGAATGTTCAAACTTCCATATGCATTGAATAAGCCATATCATCAGTTACCAAAATTGTTTGATGAAAAAAACACTCAATTAGCTGAAGAATTTGCAGCAAGTCACCTCGGCACATATCTAATGAATAAGGAGAATCATTCTGTTTCGGAATGGTTTATTAACCCTAATGATAAAAATAAGGGTGCTGATGTTATTGGAAAAATAGATGGTATAACAAAAGGAATTCAAATTACCCAATTTGTACTTAATAATTATCTTTCTAGGTTTAATCAAGCGAAGAAATTATGCTTAAGTATTTCTGAAGATATAGCAAGAATTTATAATCCATCAATAAAGATAAATGTTCAAATATTTGGTGCAGATAAAAGAAAAGATATTATTCCTGTCGCTAATTCGAAGACATTTAAAAAATTAGCTAAAATAATAGCTGAGAAAATAGAAGAAAACATAAAAAAAATTATAAATAATGAAGACGATTTAATCTTTCCAGTTGGTGATAAAGACCTTGAAAAAATAACTCCTGGATTTCATTTACAACAAATACCACCACTACATTACTCAAGTTACTTTGGTTGTGGTAATATATTTATAGATTACGGATTTGATGATATATTTATTGCAGAAGGTGATTTGCAAAAAGAAGCTGAAAGAATCTATGAAAAGAAGAATGGAGGTAAATCAGAAATTTTACTAATCTGGTCCGAAACAAAACAATTAATGGATAAAGGAAATGAGGCTTGTGAAATACTACGGCAGGTATTTCATCAAACTACATTTGAGTCAATTTACTTTATGAGCTTTGATAATGTTAAAGGTTTCCAAAATAAGATTTATATGATTAAAATAAAGTAGAAACGACCACACAATCGAGGTTCTCCGCTAGGCAAAGCCTAGCGGAGAACCTCTCACACCACTACTCATTTATTAATTTCTTTTCAAAGGTATTCGTGAGGGCTTCGCCGTTCGTATACGGCGGTTCATTAAACAATGGGGAATAGCGTTGGAACGAATTTATAAGAAGCAACTTTTTGATACCATGAAAGCATGGGTTCGTAGCCTCTTTTAACCAGGCAATAAATAGGCTTTCATCGAAGGGCTCAGTGTAAGGTAAACACGAAAATATTTGAATGAAAAACCCCAACCTCTTAGTAAGGCCTTAGTAATAGGTTGGAGTTGGTTAAAAACAAACAGAATGCTTGCAACACCTGTTATTAGCGGGTTGAAAACAACCTTTTTATTTTATTCATAAACTTATTGGCAGGTAACGTGGAGTTTGGTATATTGTGGTGGAATATTATTTAGTAAAAATGAAAGACAAATGGAGAAGAAGATAAAAGGTGCATCTATTTAGTCATCAGGCCATTGCTGAATTTCCGATAGGGAAGATGGAAATCATATGATGGAATAATGACTTTAGAATCATCAGGAGTGGTGGAATTGCCAAATGTGCCTAAAAACGAAGGGAAGGTCATTGTGTAAGGTTATTAGTTAAGTAAAATTTTAACTGTTAGATTTAATCACTAATAAATTGAGAATCCAAAATCGTCATAAAACAACTCAGATTTACCTGTATTCCAAATAAATAAAGCAAACTCATAATCATCGCTTTGAATCTTTGGTAACTGAAATAACAATGTAACTTGCTCCCAGGACCCCTCTTGTTTTACTAAATTTTTAAGGTTATATGATTTGTAATAGATATTTTGCCCATCTGCATTAATTGACACTACAACCTCACAGTTTATGATAGTATCTTTTAGGAAATAAGAAGAAAAAAGAAGGGTACGGGAATTGTTTTTTAATTCTGGTAAATGTTTTGATTTATAAGTTAATCCATAAACAATATCGGATGTAAGATGACCTGATGATGTACCTGAAAAAGTAAATCTATCCGATGGATTGAAGTTTTGCCATAAACTATCAGGTTTATTTTCAAATGTTACTGCTTTTGCAAACACTGGTTCTTTCATATTAAGACCTATAAAACCGAGAAGGCTTTGCTGATTGTTATCAGAAAGCGTACAAACCGAAATTTTGCCATTATCAGCAATCTTATTTAGTTTTGATAAAATACCAGGGTAGGGTGTATAAATTTCAGGAATGAAATATTCATTCTGTACAACAATATAATCGTAATCCCATTTTAGTGCTTCCTCCATATTTTTCTGATTGGTATTCATTACAGCAAAGCCTTTTCTCTGCATCAGTATAAAAGGCATGTTTGGAGCAACGGCATCAATAACAAGCATTTTTGAACACTTAGAAATGCCTAATGAATCTAAAAAAGTTGATGAATTTTTATAATTATTTATAGTTGCTTCTGTCTTGTCCCAAAAACCTGTTTCTCTTCTTTTCTCCTGTGATTTTATTGGTTGAAGGATTAAAAGACAAGAAATAATACAAACAGCAGTAACCGTAACAATTTTAAGGTTTCTTTTTTCGGAAAGTGGAATTAATGAAAGAATGAAAATTAAGGACATAATAACTGGCAAAAAGAAGGTATCCAAAAAATAATAATCGTGTGCAGAAAATTGTCTTAACATTAAGAATGCAAAAACAAGGCAACCAAACATATATGTTATAGTCAAAAGTCCGAAATATGCATTTGCTTTCTGAATATTAGATTTTCGAATTACAATAAAATATGCAGAAAGAACAATGATTGCAACAAAAATAACATAATGAGTTTTTGTAAAATATTGAAAAAACCAGTTTTCATAGACGTATTTTATAATCTCCTTTGCTTGTCCGATACTATCTGGGGGTAATATGTGATTTAAAAATATTGAACCATATTTTTCTCTCAAATATCCGTTGTATAGCAGATAGGATAATAGAGATAATATCGAAATGCCCACAGGTATTATTTTAGAGACTAATTTTGTTTCCTTCTTAAGTAATCTTATGAATTCAATAGCTAATACTGCAAGAATAGGTATAGCAAATGTTGTTCTGGAAAGTGCAGCCAATGTGAGCAAAAGAATACTTAACCAAAAATCTTTATTCTTGTTTTCTTTTATATACAGGTAGTAAAAATAAATGCCTATAATAGCATTGGAAAGAGAAGGTATTGTTGGCAGAAAGCCACTTTGATAATAAACATATACTGGTGAAGTTGCTGTAAAGACTACAACAAAAACCGATTTTACATAATCTTTGGTTATAGCGTATGATAATTTGAATAGAAAGAAAAGCCCTAAAAAACTGTATAATAAAATATACATACGAAAAATCCAGGGCGAAGTATTTCCTGAAATCTTCATTAACAAAGCAGGAATATAATCATGTATGGGAAAATCTACTGCTGTTGTTGTTTTTTCTGATGGCACTTTCCATTTATCAGGAAATTGGTGATTATATACGAATGTTTGCGGTTTGAAAAAGTTTAAGCCGTTATCAAGAAAGCCTAAAGATAAGGCATATCTGTCTGATTGGGCCCATGCATGGATATGGGAGGGGAATTCGTTTAGATATTTGTAATGATAAAGAAGCGCTAGAAATATTATTATAATAAGAGTAACTACTTTTTTTACTTTGTTTTTCATATAAATAAAATTGATAAAAAACGAAGCTGTCGATTACTTTTTGGACAGCCTCAATTGTGGTACGTTTTTTCTTAATGCTATGATTTTATTAAACAAATCATTGTTGATATTTTTCTCTTCTTCAATATCATAATCATCCTGCAATCCAAGCCAAAATTTCGCTGAATTATTAAAGTAAGAACTTAATCTTAATGCAGTATCAGCTGTAATCCGCCTTTTACCTTTGATTATTTGCGAAATCCTTGTTTGAGGGATATCTAAATCTTTAGATAGTCTGTACGCTGATATATTTAATGGCAATAAAAATTCTTCTAATAAAATCTCTCCAGGATGTATGTTTTTTAATCTTTCCATATCTCTAATTTTTAGTGGTAATCAATAATCTCTACTCCATATGAATGGTTGTTTTCCCATTTAAAAATAATACGCCATTGGTCATTAATCCGAATACTATAATAATCCTTTAATTTACCTGATAATTTTTCGAGTCTATTTGATGGAGGAATCATTAAGTCTGTAATATTTTGAGAGTTATTTAACATCCTTAATTTTCGTCTGCCAATCTGTTGAGTCTCTATTGGCATTTTTTTAATCCGCTCACCATCCCATATTTTCTCAGTTTCCTTTGATCCAAACGAAATTATCATGGTATCATTTTACGTTACTAACGCCAAAGATAATTATGTTTTTTGGATTGTCAATTTTAAGAGGCGATCTTTTTTTTAATGCATTATAACAGTGGCAGTATAAAATCGTTGGATTTCATGGAGACGAACTTATCAACCGATAAGAACCTTGCCAGCGAGCGATGTGCTTGGCATACCATTTAACCCCAATGTTTTATGATCATGTGTTGTGCGTTCGTGCATTATTTTCGTGTCATTTTATTAATTTTTTCAATCCATTCAGACTTTGAATCAGTATATGCTTCTCTGTCATTTCTATATTTTGAAGCAAGTTCCAATTTTAAAGCCTCATACTCTTTTGCAATCTCTTTGTGATTTATCAAATAATCCCTAAATCGTATTTCATCCCAATCGCCTTTGTATCTAATATGTACATGATATGCTTGTCCTTTAAATCCCTTATTTGTATATCCTTTTATAAAAGTCATATGTGGTGGAGGATTATCAGGTTGTTTGGTAAGTTGGTATCCGAGTGATTTAAAAATATCCTCTACCTTTTGAATATTAATTTGCTCTGCGATTTGTAATAAGATGTCTATCGTTGGTTTGGCTTTTATTCCCGGGATAGCTGTACTCCCAATATGGTCAATATTTACAATATCCAATTGTGCGAATAAGTTTTTAATTAGTTTTTTCTCTATCTCATATAAAACAGTCCATTCCTCAGAATGCTCCTGAATAATAATAGGAAACAGTTGACCTAATTCTTTAGGTGTCATTTTATGCAAATCTTTTGGAGCTGCCATATTCAATCATTTCCAATTATTTTCTATATTCATACTTGCTTGTAAGGTCTTGTTCATGACTCGTGTTGAATCGTAATTTATTAATTAATTGAAATTTATCTGAAAATTCTCAAATATTTTCTTTGTAAGATTGATAGAACAATCAATAAAACAATCACCTCCATCCGCAACCATCATCATTTTATTTCTCCAATTAATTCTTGTATATTCAGATTCATTATAGAACCCTTTACAAAATCCGTGAATCCAAAATTTTTGGTCGTCAGAATTTGTGATAGGCTTTATCTGAAATTTATAATTTTTTATGTCTAGAATACCCGAAATAGAGTCTTTACAATATTTTTTCCCTTTGGCTAAATAATTTGAAACGATTTTGTCATTATAGTTTTCTATAGCTTTATTCAGAATCACTAAAATAGAATCAATCTGATTAGTTGTCAATTCATTGACTCTATTGTTATTATGTTTCTCCGAATTCAATTTTATAATGACAAAATCTGAAGTGTCTATAGTATTAGATTGTCCTTGTAGTATATTTTTCTGAGAGCATAAACTACTAATAATCAAAAAGAAATATATTACTTTAAGTGTCTTCATTTTATGGTGGCCAACTACATTATTAGTATATGTCAATAATATCCTTCCCCATAAAAATAATAAAAATACCCTAATCGATTAATTTTTTCATATATTTTAATGCGTTCATTTTGTGTTTATTATACGACCATAAACGACTAACAAACGACTATAACCGACTATAAACATTTAACAACCGACTTTTTTTTGCTCACCATTTTATGTTTGCATCAGAAATTTTTACTCAGGGTTTTAATCCCAAAACAAACACGAAAAAAATTAAACAGATAATAAATTAAACAATTAAAATTAAACATTATGAAAGACTTAAGAAACAGAGTACAGTTAATCGGTAACCTTGGTATGGATCCTGATTTTAAAACTTTTGAAAATGGTAAAAAAATCGCAAAATTTTCGCTTGCTACGTCACAAACCTATTATGACAATAACGGAGAGAAAATTACCGATACTCAATGGCATAACATTGTAGCCTGGGGAACCATAGCTGAAAGAGCAGAGAAGTATCTTAAAAAAGGAAGCTCAGTATTAGTGGAAGGCAAGATTGTATATCGCAATTATGACGACAAAAATGGCCAGAAAAAAACTATCACGGAGATAAGTATGAGTGACATGGTAATGCTTAACAAAAAGGATTGAGCATTGTTATTTGATTCCAAAGAAAAAAGGGCGGTACCATGACCGCCCTTTTGTATTTTAATCCTACCTGGTTATTTAATCCAAATTAATTTTTATAAGGTTTTACAAGTTCCATGCCTGTTTTCAATGCCTCTGCATTAGAATCAATCAAGTGATGGTATCTCTTTGGCAGTGATTTCTCCAAGCCTTGTACTACATATTTTAACTCAAGAAAGTCTTTTAGTTTTAAGTATGCACCTAATACAATCATATTAAAAACTTTCTGATTATCTATCCTGGCAGCTTCTGAAGCAGCTTCAATCTGAAAGATTTGTAAATCGGTGCGGCTTGGATGACGAGTAATCCCGTTGGTATCGTATAATAATAAACCGCCTGGTTTTATTTTGCACTCAAACTTATCGAGCGACTGCTGGTTTAGAATAATTCCGGAATCAAAGGTATTTAAAATAGGGGAACTGATACGGTCATCACTCAGGATTACGGTAACATTTGCAGTCCCACCCCGCATTTCTGGTCCATAAGAAGGCATCCAGCTTACTTCTAGATTTTGCATGATGCCTGAATAGGCTAAAATCTTGCCCATCGACAGAACACCTTGTCCCCCAAAACCAGCTATAATTATTTCTTCATTCATAAAATTCGAGTTGTTTTATTTTTGTACAAGTTGTCCCTCCACTTTAATATCGCCAAGAGGGTAAAATGGAAACATATTTTCTTCCATCCATTTATTTGATTCAACAGGTGTCATTTTCCAACCCGAATTACAATTCGAAACAATTTCGACAAGTGATAAGCCTTTTTTTAATTTCTGGTTTTCGAATGCTGTTTTTATCGCTTTTTTTGCTTTTCTTACATTTCCGGGAGTATGAACCGACTGTCGAGAAACGAAATAGGTACCTGCTAATTGAGCTACAAGTTCAGTTATTTTAATAGGGTTACCCATCAATTCGACTTCGCGTCCATAAGGAGTAGTCGACGATTTCATACCAAGAAGAGTTGTAGGAGCCATCTGACCACCGGTCATCCCATAAATACCATTATTTATAAAAATAATTGTAATGTTTTCTCCCCGGTTACAGGCATGAATGGTTTCTCCGGTTCCAATGGCAGCTAAGTCACCATCGCCCTGATAGGTAAAAACAAATTTGTCGGGCCAACAGCGTTTTATACCAGTAGCTACAGCAGTTGCTCTTCCGTGAGGTGATTGGGTCATATCAATATCCATAAAATCGTAAGCTAATACAGAACAACCAACAGATGCTACACCAATCACATCCGATTGAATTCCGAGCTCGTCAACCGTTTCCATAACTAAACGATGAACTGTTCCATGACCACAACCTGGACAATAAGATAATGTCTTATCGGTAAGACATTCTGTCCGTTTGTAAACAAGGTTCTCGGGCTTTATAATTTCTTTTAAATCCATAATTACTTCATTATTATTTTTTCAAAGGCGGCTAATACTTCCTCCGGAGAGTGAACAACACCACCACAGCGTCCGAAGTGTTCAACTGGCAGTTTACCATTAACAGCCAAACGGATATCTTCTATCATTTGACCAGTATTTAATTCTACTGATAAGATACCTTTTATCCTATTGGTATAGCTATAAAGTTGTTTTGTTGGAAATGGAAAGAGCGTTATAGGTCTTAACAAACCGACTTTAATTCCTTTTAAACGGGCTAATTTTATGGCTTTCTGACAAATACGTGCTGAAGAACCATAGGCTACCATGAGATATTCAGCATCTGAACAATCTATTTCTTCGAACCGTACCTCATTTTCCTCCATTTCTTTATATTTTCTCTGGAGTTCATGATTATGTTTTTCGTTTCCATAGGGATCAAGATCAAGAGATGTAACTACTCTCTTTTTTCTATCACTACTTTTACCTGTCAAAGCCCAGGGTTCGTTAATTTCGGTTTTACGCGGAATTGGGTCAAACAATTCTACTTTTTCCATCATCTGGCCAATAATACCATCAGATAAAATCATTACCGGATTCCTGTATTTAAATGCTAACTCAAAGCCTAATTTCACAAAATCAGACATTTCCTGAACTGAGGCAGGAGCTAAAACTAGAAGACGATAATCTCCATGTCCACCACCTTTTGTCGCCTGAAAATAATCTGACTGTGAAGGCTGAATGGTTCCTAAACCCGGACCTCCTCTGACAACATTTACAATTAAAGCAGGTAATTCTGCTCCGGCAAGGTACGAAATGCCCTCCATTTTCAGACTTATACCTGGACTTGAAGAAGAAGTCATTGTTTTTTTACCGGTGCTTGCAGCACCATACACCATGTTAATGGCTGCTATTTCACTTTCTGCCTGCAATAGAACCATGCCTGTTCTTTTATGCGGCTGCTGAGCCGCCAGGTATTCCATTACTTCAGATTGCGGAGTAATAGGATAACCGAAATATGCATCAGCTCCTGCCCGAATAGCTGCCTCGGCAATCGCTTCGTTGCCTTTCATTAATTTTAGTTCCCCCATGAGGAATAATGTTTTTACTGGTTAAATTTTTATTCGATATACCGTTAAGACACCATCAGGACATACTACAGCACAATTTGTACAACCTGTACAATCATCCGGATTTTCCATATATACATAATGATATCCTTTGCTGTTCACCTTGGCTGCCTTGTTGGCAAGAACCTTTTGAGGGCATGTTACAATACAAAGCTCGCATCCCTTGCAACGCTCAACATCTACAACTACAGCCCCTTTTAACTTTGCCATATTAATTATTTTGTTGTGTTATTGTCTGAAAATAAATCATTTACAGACCAAAAATGCCCATCTTTTTCATTTGGGGCCTCAATATTATTAATTTTGATTCAAATAACAATAAACTTTAACTTTAACTTATAAGCAAACCTTTATATACATATCTTGTAATGTGTCAATATATTATTGATATATAAATCATTATGTCTATGAAAAAAAATATCAAATCTTTTAATAAATAACTCTTACTTTTGAAAAGTTTTAACACTTATATAAATAATCCTTTCTTTATAAAATCCAAACGAAGCGATGGGTGCAAATTCATAGTGGTTGAAACTCTTTTCTTACAGCTATAAAGCTGGAAATTGTGAATAAATAATTCATTTTCTTACAATTAAATTATTAAAATTGTTCTCTAATTTCAAACCTAAAAACGTGACTACCAGATTTTTCTCTTTTTTAGCTGTTTTTATAGCTATTTTCTTCTCACAGAAAACAGCTCTTTCGCAGTCCGACGTGAAACTTTTCACAAAATCTATTACCGATACTACAAAAAGTCAGTATGAACAAGCCAGGGATATTTATAACTGGATAACCCATACGATAAGTTATGACTTAAAGGCTTTTGAAAAACAGGAAATGAGCAATCTTTCTGTAGAAGAAATAATGAAGAAGAAAAAGGGGATATGTTCCGATTTTTCGCGACTTTATTGTGCTATGTGCAACTCTGTTGGCATTGAAGCTTATTCTATAAGCGGGTATGTTAAAGGATTCGGGTATGTAGAAAGAAGTCCCTTTCTGCGCACCAGGCATTCATGGAATGTCATAAATACCGATTCGACCTGGATATTTGCCGATGCTACCTGGGGAAGCGGAAAAATTATGGCAAAGCCTGCAACCATAGATATGTTGAAGTATTATATTTTAAGAATGCCTTATGCTAACAGCAAAATATACTACCTGCCCATTCCTGACAGTACTTATTTTGATATCAGCCTGGATTCGCTTGCGAAAACTCACTATCCGCTGGATCCAAAATGGTTTTTTACCAAATTCCCTTTGAATTTTTATAATTTCGAGTCCGATTCGCTTCCAAAAACTACTACCTATCTCGACTACCAGACGCAAATTTCCGGATTGAAAAACAAAGACGAATATTCCGTTTATAAACTTGATGCTATTAATGGAATTAAATACAACGCTCATAACTATTTCGACCTGGCTTACAGTTACTATCTGTTTTCTCAAACCTATGATCTGGAGCGTAGTATACGTGAAAACAATTTATCTCAATACGAAGGCTACTGTAACGATTTTGACCTTATTAATAAATCGATAATGCGTTACAAAGCTATTACCGATTCTGTTTACAAACAGAGAACTAGTTCACTTAAAAAGTTGGCTGGCGATCAGAAAAGGTTATCCGGTAAAATTCAATCGAAAGCCAAAGCAGCGGAAAGATCATACCGCTCGGACCAGAAAGTATTGCTTGGTAAAAATTCCACATATAAAACAAAACTTTCTGCCATGACAATAAATGTAGGTCGTGCAGAACTTAAGAAAATACCTGGTGGAACTTATTCAGATAGCATTGGGATAAATAAAACAGAATTTGCCTTACTGTCAACACAGGCCGATGAATTGCATTCGCAGGAAGAACCTATCCTGTTTTCTCTTGATTCGTTATTAAAAGAAGTCGACAGGCAAATGCTAAATGGAGTTTCCCTTGATGACACCATTGATAAGAAGAACCAGAAACTCAATAAAAACATTATCGAATACTATGATATGGTGCTTACAGGACAGGAGCCTATTATTTGCAAATATGTCGATACATTGAAAACAATTCATTCCGAAATTCTTACTTCGTTTGGTCAGAAGAAAATAATGAAATCGGAAATGCAGGAGACATCAAAGGTTTACAATAAAAAAACTGCCGATCTGCAAAAACTTTTAAATCAGGAAATGGCCCTGTATAAAAAAAGTATTAAACCATCGCCAAACCGCGATTCACTAATAGCCATTCACAATGCAGCAGTAAACAGGCTTATCGAAAGCTACAAAAATTCGATGAAACTGATGCAACGTATTTCGAATTATACTACCGACCAGAAAGAACTGAACAAACAAAACCTGACAGAAATTAAAACACAACGAAAAAACATTAAAAAAGCTTCGGCATTCTTTACTAAATGGTATAATTCGATTACTGAAAGCGAAAAATTTGTCTATGAAAAAGATAAAGAGTTAATTAAAACCATACAAAGCGAATCGATGCGTAATAAGAAAATGCTTCAGATGAAGATTGATAAATACAAACAGGAAATTGAGAAAGCGAAGGTTGAAAAGAAATGACTTTAAGAGAAATAAATGAAAATGATTTTGCTGAACTGATTTGTCTGTTTCAGGAATTTGCCGCATTCGAAAAGTTACCCGATAAAATGACAAATTCAGTAAAACAAATGATGGAGGAAAAAGAGTATTTGAAAGGATTTTTGGCTGTTTCTGACTCTGATAAAATTGTCGGGTATGTGACTTACTTCTTTGCCTATTATACATGGATTGGTAAATCGTTGTATATGGATGATTTATATGTTAAAAAAGATTTTCGCGGACAGGGAATAGGGACAAAACTGATAAAGAAAGTAATTGACCACGCTAAGTCTGAAAAGTGCAGAAAACTCCGCTGGCAGGTTTCTGAATGGAATAAGCCGGCAATTGATTTTTATAAAAGCCTGGGAGCTACCGTAGATAGTGTTGAATCGAACTGCGATCTGACTTTAACCATATGAATATTTCTGCCAAATCACTGATTGCCCCTTGTGGAATGAATTGCGGACTTTGTTTGGCATATCTGAGGGACAAAAATAAATGTAATGGTTGTTGGGGAAATAACGAGAATAAATCAGCTGCCTGTGTTAAGTGTATCATTAAAAACTGTGCCTTATTAGCCGAAACAAAGTCAATGTTCTGTTATGAATGCAAGAAATATCCATGTACTCGTTTAAAACAGCTCGATAAACGATATCGCACGAACTACAAAATGAGTATGATTGAAAATCTCGAAAATATAAGAAAAGAAGGAATTGATAAGTTTGTGGAAATGGAAAAAGAAAGATGGATATGCAATAAATGTGGAGGTACAATATGCGTTCATCGGGGATATTGCTTAAAATGTAAAAAAGCAAAAGATTAATTGTATGGAACTTGATTTCTATAAATAATCTGTATCCTTATTTTTCTTAACAAACGGCTCAATTGCTCTGTCGAATATACCCTGAACAAAGGCAATAGCCATACCATAATTCGATACCGGAATTTCTTTATCGATAGCAGATTTCAATCTGTTCTGAAGTTGTTTTTGGGTAATCATACAACCACCACATTGAATTACCAGGGCATAGTCTTCAATTGGCCTGATCAGATTATCTAATCCTGAAATTGTTTCGAAATGGAGCTTTTTACCTGTAAAATTACTTATCCAGCGCGGTATTTTTACTCTTCCAATATCATCGCACGAAACCTGATGGGTGCATGATTCCAGCATAAGCACCCTGTCTCCATCCTGCAATTCTGCTATTTTAGGCGTTCCTTCAATATATTTATAAAAATCTCCCTTTTGTCTGGCTAAAACAATGCTAAAACTAGTTAGCATAATATCTTTGGGAATAGAAGCATCAGCCTTCAGAAAGGCCTGGCTATCGGTAACGACAAGTTTTGGCCTCACACCGGTTTTTTTAAGGAAACCATCAACCTCGCGTTCTTTAACCACAATGGCAGTACAATCGTTATCAAGAATGTCTCTTATTACCTGCACCTGGGGCAAAATCAATCGACCCTCAGGAGCTTCGATATCAATTGGGGTTATTAATAAAACAATATCGCCATAGCTAAGTAAATCGCCTAATAATGAAGGTTTCTGCCATGCAGAATGCGGCATTACTGATTTTATTTCAGATATAAGCTCATCTGTTTTCTCCGGTAAAGCATTGGCTGTATTAAACTCAGTAATCTGGTGCCCCGTTTTCCTGGTAATCTCATCAGAAAATTTTGCCTTCAAAGGGTTCAAATCGCTTTTATTATGAACAATAATATAGGGAATGCTATAATGATTAAACTTTTCAATTAGATTTTGTTCGTATATGCCAAACGTATTTTCACTCAGTAAAAGAATCGCCAAATCGATATGCTGAATCGTTTTCATGGTTTTGGAAATACGCAAATCGCCCAATTCACCCACATCATCTATTCCGGCAGTATCAACAAAAATAACCGGACCTATCCCTTGAATTTCCACCGATTTTTTTACCGGATCGGTAGTTGTGCCCGGAATATCCGAAACAATTGCAATATCTTGTCCGGCAAATAAATTTATGAGTGAGCTCTTTCCACTATTTCTTCTTCCGAAAATTCCGATATGAGGTTTGTTATCTCTTCCTTTCGACATGTTTCTCAATTATTTTAATCCTCTACGATTTCGTTCAGTCTGAATCCTTCCTTTAAGAGGTTCTCAGGTGTTAGAATTGTTTCTAACCTTTTCCTATCAATAAGTTGAAGCATTTCATTTGCCTCATAAATTGAACAATTGTTATCTTTCATTTGCCTGGCTAAAAGAGCTGCCTTATTATAACCAATAAATGGAACAAGCGCTGTAGCAACGGAAGGTGTTTTAAACAATTTTTTTTCTGCAATCGCAGAATGAACGATTATGCCGTTAATCAGGTTCTTAGTAATTGTATTGTTGCAGGCATTTAACAATTTGAGGCTTTCTATTAAGGCATGACCAATAACCGGAAGATAGGCGTTAAGCTCAAGACAACCCTGCGCCGCAAGTGAACATATTAATGAATCGTTGGCATATATCTTATGAGCTGAACTAATAACAAATTCAGGTATTACCGGATTTACCTTTCTTGGCATAATTGTACTTCCTATCTGTTTTTTAGGAATTTCAACCTCTTTATTGCCTGCAATATCTGATGAAATCAAACGCAAATCCGAAACCATCTTTTCGAGATTTACTGTATGTGCTTTTAGTATACCATGAATTTCTACAAAGGAATCAATATTGCTGGTAGCATCAAACAAATTTTCGCTACGGGCAACCGGCAGATGAGTTTGATCGTGCAATTTTCTAACTACCTCCATAATAAAGTAACGTGGAACTGTAATTCCTGATCCAATAGCACTTCCACCCAGATTAACAACTTTAATTCTTTCCTGGCATTTCGAGATTCTCCACCAATCGCGTGACAAAGCCTCGTTGTATGTGCTGAATAGCCTGCCAAATGATGTGGGAACTGCTTCCTGCATTTGGGTATATCCAATACGAATATGATTTAAATGCTTCTTTTCAAGATCTTCAATTGATGCCCTTAACCTGTTAACCGATTCTTCAAGCACCTCGAGAAGCTGTAATATAGCTACCTTTAAAGAAGTTGGAATAACATCATTGGTCGATTGAAAAATATTTGCATTCTCAATCGGATCTACAATTGAATAATCACCAGGTTTGTGACCGAGAATCTGAAGAGATCGATTGGCAATAATCTCATTCACGTTCATATTAATGCTTGTTCCGGCACCTCCTGAAATAGCAGGTACAATAAAATGCCCGAAATGTTGACCTTTTTCAATTTCTTCAGCTGAAGTTATCAAAGCAAGGATAATTTCTTCTGGTATAATACGGATGGAAACGGCTTCAACCCGGTTTTTTTCCCTGAGTTTATTAAAGAAATCGGAAGCTGTAAGGTAACATGCTTTTTTAACCGAACCAATAGCCTTGTACCAGTCCAGTTGAAACCGATTCGAATCGGGGAAATTATTTAAAGCCCGAAACGATTGTATACCATACAAAGCATCGACCGGAATGTTTTCAATACCTATAAAATCTTCTTCTTGCCTGAATTCTTTGTCCTTCATACGGTAAATTTATAAAAGAAAGAATGTTTCGACAAATTAATTGTAAATCAGAGGTCATGAGATATGATGATTAACTCTTACACGAATGCTGATACTTGTTCTTCTCCCCAAAGAGCCGTTTGATATTGATTAACATTTGCTGAAACTCATCGACAATGGCTGATTAATTTGGAATTAACAATTTATTCATAATTTTTCTTTATTGTTGAATTGATGTTAAATACTATCTTTGCTCTTGTTTTAAAAAAAAATTTAATTAATAAAAGATATGAAAGCTTTAGTAAAATCAGCATTTCGTATAGCAATTGCCGTTACAATATCCATGTCAGCTTGTAAACGAGCTGGTAGTGGTCCTGATGCACAAAACCAGGGAGATACAATCAGTAAAGCAGAAATAAAGGAAGGCGTAGAAAAAATAATGTTCCCTCTTCCTGAGCCGATGAATGTATATCAGACCCTCGAAAATATCGGAGCAACTTATGCAAGTAATGCATTAAACCCTGTAAATTCTATCGATAAATACTTTCAGGACAATGTAAAAGCCGTTAACCTTGGTGTATACAGTGCCGACTTATCTTACGCAACTATTTACGATAAGAAAAACGATGTAGATGCATATTCTAAAAACCTTAAATCGCTTATCGACGATTTGGATATAAAAGTAGATTATGCAATGCTTACCAGCGAAGAAACCAGGAAAAAAGCAGAAAATTCTGACTCTCTTATAAAACTTACCACCCAGATATTTTATGATGTTTATGGTTTCCTGAATAAAGAAAGTAACCCATCGTATGCTGCCCTGATGGCAAATGGTTACTATGTAGAAGGTTTGTATATTGCTACTCACTTATTAAAAGAAACATACAATAACTTCGAGATGTTGAAAATCGTATGCCAGCAAGCTACACCTCTTGAAGAAATTATCAAACTGAACGAAAAATTTCCGAACGATCAATACATTCAAACACTCCAGAGTTCACTCAAAAAATTAAAAGCCATCTTCGACGAAGGCAAAGGAAGTGTTAACGAAGATCAACTTCAGCGAATTACAAAAACTATCGAAGCCATCAGAGGCAGCATGGTTTCTTAATAATGACATTAAAATCAATATTGTTTTGGGTTATTTTTTCAAAAAAACACAGCGAAACGACATTGATATCAAAATAATAAGCTGCCTGTAAATGGCAGCTTTTTTTTAGTTGACAAAAAATGAATGAGTCGATATTACAGGCTTTAATGCAGCTTTTTGCTATTGGTGCTTACATGAACGAAAATGGTAAGATAAGCATCGATCGCGAAGTTCTGGACGAATACCTGCATCGGCAGTTCAGCAAGGAGCTGGTAAAGAAAAACCTTCTTACCTTTGACCAATACCTGAATCAATACCACCCTGTTCTTATTCTCGACAGTGAAAATATAAGGGAAGAACAAAAAGTAAATAATTTTAAAATAGTATCTGAAGTTTGCGGAAAGCTTAATCTTGAACTTCAGCAGGAACAAAAAATAATTATCCTGGTTTACCTGTTGGATTTTATTTGTAATGAAGAGAAACCCTCGCCTTACCAGTTATCATTTCTCGAAAATGTTGCCCAGGGTTTAAATATTCCGTTGCAGGAGTATTTTGATGCCCGGCATTTTACATTTAACGAAATTGATAAAATACATGACAGCGGAAACCTTTTGTTTATCGATTCTTACAAGGAGATTAAGGACAAGGAAATTAAACATCTGTTTATCGATAAAATTGATGGTCGTATCGTTGTATTACAAATTCCTTCAACCAATACTTTTATATTCAGATATTATGGCAACCAAGTTTTATTGTTAAACGGACACAATATAAAACCCAATCGCTCCTATATTTGGGCACAAGGCTCTGTTGTAAAAAATCCCCGATTCGGAAGTATATATTACATATGGGTTGCCGGAAAATTTATTAAAGCTTCTACCGAAAACCAGTTTGTATTTACTGCCAGTGATATTGAGTTTTCTTATGGAAATAGTCCAAACGGACTGAAACGATTTAGTCTGAACGAAGAATCAGGTAGACTTATTGGAATAATTGGTGGTAGTGGTAGTGGTAAGTCAACCTTACTGAAGGTATTGGCTGGCATTATTAAACCACACCATGGTAGTATAGAGATTAACGGCCACGATATTCATGAAGAATTTGAATTAATACAGGGATTGATAGGGTATGTTCCTCAAGACGATTTCTTAGTTAAGGAACTTACAGTATATGAAAACCTGTATTATAATGCCAAGTTATCATTAAGCAAATTCGATGAGCTAAAAATTAACAAAATAGTAGACAAGGCTCTTCTTGATTTCGATTTGGTTGAGGCCCGCGATTTACAGGTAGGTAATTCATTAAGTACTTTTCTTAGTGGCGGACAAAGGAAACGGTTAAATATTGCCCTTGAATTAATAAGGGAACCATCTGTTTTGTTTGTTGACGAGCCTACTTCCGGTTTATCTTCAGCAGATTCGGAAAAGGTTATGAACCTTTTAAAAAGACAAACCCTGAAGGGCAAATTGGTATTTGCCAATATTCATCAGCCATCGTCCGAGATTTTTAAACTTTTTGATAAACTTCTTGTTGTTGACCAGGGTGGTCGGGTAGTTTGGTATGGTAACCCACTCGATGCTATTGTTTATTTCAAGCGTATCAACCACTATGTCGACGCGGATGTGGGAGAATGCCTATCCTGTGGAAATATTAACTCTGATCAGATTTTACGAAATGTAGAAGCAAGGGTTGTTGATGTAAACGGTAGACTAACGCGTAAAAGAAAAACTTCGCCCCAGGAATGGTACGATCTATATATGGAACGTATCGATCCAATTATAAGGGATATCCGTCGATCTCACACAGGAAAGGTTCCGGAAAGCAATTTTAAGATGCCTTCTCATTGGCAACAGTTTAAGTTATATCTGAAGCGCGATTTGCTGGCCAAGTTAAAAAATCAGCAATACTTGATTATTACGTTGCTCGAATCACCAGTTTTGGCGATAATTCTTGCCTTTTATACCAGAAGTTCGCGCAGTACCGACGGGAATATTACATCTTACTTTTTCGGGCTAAATAATAATGTGCCTGCTTATCTGTTTATGGCTGTAATAGTGGCCATATTCTTTGGTTTAGTAACCAGCGCTGAAGAAATTTTCCGCGATCGAAAATTGCTTGAACGAGAACGGTTCCTTAGTTTAAGCCGCTCAAGTTACTTGTTTTCCAAAACCTCTGTTATGTTTTTGATATCGGCATTTCAGATGTTTGTTTTTGTTCTGATTGGTAATTATATTCTCGAAATTCATGGAATGACATGGCGGTATTTTATCATTTTATTTTCCGCCTCCTGCTGGGCTAACCTGATTGGATTAAACATTTCATCCGGATTTAAATCTGTAGTTACTATATACATTCTGGTACCACTTATTCTTGTTCCACAATTGCTATTCAGCGGTGTTGTTGTTGACTTTAACAATCTGAACAGATCGATTCAATCGTTTAAATATGTTCCATTAGTCGGCGATATGATGACATCCCGCTGGGCATACGAATCCATTGTTATTACACAGTTCCGTGATAATCCTTTTGAAAAGAAATTCTTCGAAACCGAACTTCAAATCAGTGATGCCCTTTACACGAAAGCATATCTTATTCCCGAATTGAATGACAGACTTGATTTTGTAAAAGAAAACATTGATAATCGAAAAAACCATGATAAAGTAGTATCGGATCTGGGACTTCTTCAAAACGAAATAAGAAAACTATCTCTAAAAACAGATAAAATTAATCCTGAAATTTGTAAAGAGCTCAACATGCAGGATTTCTCGGAGGATACTTATAACAGCACAGGAAAAATGTTTGAAAAAGCCGAACAGTATTATCATTCGGTTTATCTTGGGGCACTTATGCAAAAAGATAAGATTTATGAAGAATTAGTAAAACAAAAGAACGGAAAAGAGGGATTACTAAAATATAAAGACAGATATTATAATAATCAGTTAGCCAGCATTGTTAAAAATGACAGGGAATTGCAACAATATTTTGTCCATTGGCAAAACGTTATTAAACTGAGGGATCCTATTTTCACATTACCCACATCGAAAAATGGCAGAGCCCATTTTTACGCACCTGTGAAAAGAGTTGGGGATATTTACATCGATACATTATGGTTCGATGTTTTGGTCATCTGGCTTTCAACAGGTGTTTGGTTCTCCGTTCTGTATTTTGATCTGCTGTTTAAAATCTTCAAATATTTCGAAAACATCCGACTTCGAAGAATTAACACACGAATTATTAATCTTCTGAACAAACAGTATAATAAATAGCATCAGTACCCACTGATCACTCTTCACTGATCACTGATCACACATCACCTATCACTGATCACTGATCACCTATCACTGATCACTAAATAATTGCATACTTTCTTGGTAAAGAACCGAACTTAACCTAAATTTAATTGTGAAAAGAATAACAAACTTTCTCACCTAAAATGCGGTCTTATGAAAAGCTTTACCCAAAAAGTCATAGACAAATATAACCGCGATAAAACCCGCCTGATGGACATATTAATTAGTATTCAATCGGAATTCGGGTACATTTCGCAGGAAAGCGTTTCTCAAATAGCCCATGAACTGCACATGTCCGAGGTAGATGTAGAACAGACTATTTCTTTTTACCATTTCTTCAGCATGAAACCAACCGGTAAATTCTCCATATATCTTAATAACAGCGTTGTAGCCAACATGATGGGCAGAAAAGAAGTTGCCGAAACATTTGAAGAAGAAGTTGGTATAAAATTCGGAAATATCACTGCCGATGGATTAATTGGTTTATACGATACAGCCTGTATTGGCATGAACGACCAGGAACCTGCTGCTATTATCAACAATCACATATTCACAAAACTTACACCTTTTCGTGCAAAAGAAATCATTCGAGATATCAAAGAAGGTAAAAAAGTACAGGACATGTTCACAGCCTCCTTTGGCGATGGTGCAAACCGCGACGACCTGGTTAAATCGGTTGTTTCAAATAACATTCGAAAAATTGGGCCTATTCTCGATCCTCAATACAAGATAGGTGATGCCATAAAAAAAATCATTAAGCTCACACCTGAAGAAGTTATCACGGAAATTAAAAGTTCTAATATCCGGGGGAGAGGAGGTGCCGGATTTCCGACAGGTTTGAAATGGGAGTTTTGCCGAAATGCTTCAGACGGAATAAAATATTTGTTGTGTAATGCCGATGAGGGTGAACCAGGTACGTTTAAAGACAGGGTTATCTTAACTGAATTACCACGTCTTCTTTTCGAAGGTATGGTGATTGCCGGTTATGCTATAGGTGCCGTTGAAGGTATTTTATATATCCGTCATGAATACAAATACCTCGAAGAATATCTTGAGAACATTCTTAAAGTTGCTAGAGAGAAAAATTACCTTGGCATCGATATTATGGGTAAAAAAGGGTTCAACTTCGATATCCGAATACAATTTGGAGCTGGAGCCTATGTCTGCGGTGAAGAATCGGCCCTAATCGAGTCGGCCGAAGGCAAAAGGGGAGAACCAAGAGACAGGCCGCCATTCCCTGTTGAAAAAGGATACCTGGATCAACCTACTGTAGTAAACAATGTTGAAACTCTTTGTGCAGCTGTAAAAGTTATGTTGCATGGCGGAGAATGGTACCGATCATTTGGTACACCTGAATCAACAGGGACAAAACTATTAAGTGTTTCCGGTGACTGCAGATTTCCGGGAGTATACGAAGTAGAATGGGGTTTTAGTGTAAACAGTATACTCGACATGGTAGGAGCTGTGCCCCGTAACGTCCAGGCTGTTCAAGTCGGAGGTCCGTCAGGATCTTTAATAGGTTCCAATGATTTTGATCGCATTTTAGGATATGAAGATCTGGCAACCGGAGGTTCTCTTATAATCTTTGATAAAACACGTGATTTATTAAGTGATGTAGTATTGAACTTTACTGAATTTTTCATCGACGAATCGTGTGGTAGTTGCTCCACCTGCCGTATTCTGCCAAGTATTCTTAAAAACAAACTCGAAAAAATATTAGATGCCCGTGGAGTTAAGAACGATATTGCTGAAATGGAAGAATGGGGGAAAATACTAAAAGCGAGTAGGTGTGGGCTTGGACAAACTGCCGCTAACCCTATTCTCACCTCGATTAAAAACTTCAGACACTTATACGAAGATAAGATTCAGAAAACAAAAGACTTTGATAGTGGTTTTGATTTATGGAGGGCTGTAAAAGAAGGTTGCGAAGTAACCGGAAGAGTTCCAAATATTTAATATTCATAATAATGAACCAGATAATAAAGTTCACAATAGATGATGTCGAATGTGTCGCTACAAAAGGTCAATATATTATTGATGCTGCACGGGAAAATGGCATTTTTATTGCTTCTTTGTGCAACTATCCGGGGGTTAAGCCAAAAGGAAGTTGCAGGGTTTGCTCTGTTAAAGTTAATGGCAGGTTAATGACAGCCTGCACTACACCGGTATCTCAAGGAATGGCTATTGAAAACCATACCGACGAGCTGAATGAGCTCAGGAAAAAGATTATTGAATTGTTTTTTGTTGAAGGAAACCACTTCTGTCCTTCTTGCGAAAAAGGAGGTACCTGTGAACTTCAGGCATTGGCCTATCGATTTAAGATTATGTCGCCAAGATATCCGTATTTTTTTCCACAACGAGAAGTGGATGCGACAAATCCAAAACTCATCAAAGATCAGAACCGGTGCATTCTGTGTAAACGTTGTATCAGGGCTATTCACGATGAAAAAGGTCGCACCATATTTGCTTATAAACGACGAAGTAACAGGGTAGAAATTAGTATTGATCCGAAACTGGGACGGGAACTTACTGATGAAGTTGCCCTTAAAGCTATGGATGTTTGCCCGGTTGGGGCCCTGTTAATCCGCGAAAAAGGTTTTGATACTCCAATAGGTGAACGTAAATATGACAAGAATCCTATTGGTTCTGATATAGAACATTTACAAATTCCATACTCAAAAACCAAATCCAATGAGTAAACCAATAGTAGCAACAACATCGCTGGCAGGCTGCTTCGGTTGTCATATGTCTTTTCTCGACATCGACGAACGCATACTGGAACTGATGCAGTTAGTGGAATTTGATAAATCACCAATCAACGATATCAAGAAAATCTCCAGGAAGTGCGATATCGGCCTTATTGAAGGAGGATGTTGCAATAGTGAGAACGTTCATGTGCTTAAGGAATTCCGGGAAAACTGTAAGATCCTGATTTCTGTAGGTGAATGTGCAATAATGGGTGGACTACCGGCTATGCGTAACGGAATTCCTTTAAGCGAATGCCTGGAAGAAGCCTACCAGAATGGATTAACAGTGAAGGAATCAAACGATGCCCGAATTTTTCCAAACGATCCTGAACTTCCCATCATACTAGATAAAGTATACCCCTGTCATGAAATTGTAAAAATTGATTATCTTCTTCCAGGCTGTCCTCCAAGGGCTGATTTGATTTGGGAAGCCCTGATAGCCATCATAACAGGAAACCAGATAAAAATGCCCTACGAGGTATTAAAGTACGATTAATCAGCATAACATGGGACAGAAAATTACAATAGAACCAGTAACCCGTGTCGAAGGACATGGCAAAGTCACCATACAAATCGACAACGAAGGGAATGTAAACCAGACAAGGCTTCACATCGTCGAATTCAGGGGTTTCGAAAGGTTTGTACAAGGAAGACCCTATTGGGAAGCTCCGGTACTTGTCCAGAGATTATGTGGTATTTGTCCGGTCAGTCATCACCTGGCAGCT
>JAHEEB010000642.1 GCA_024640925.1 Bacteroidota bacterium
TATTCCGTTAAACTCATTAAAAATACCTGTGTGGTTATAAACGATATCCTTGTTAAAGGGTACTATGGATATTCCTATCGTTATGAATACGGATACGGGTATGGTTATTCTTATAATTACAGACACGATTATTATACTGATCAGGATAAAAGAGAGGGATTTCTGAGGAAACTTTTAAATAGAAAACGATAAAGCTAAAAAATGAAATACAAAAAAATATTAGTTACAGGAGCAGACGGATTCATTGGCTCACATCTTACTGAAGTACTGTTACAGAAAGGGCATAAAGTTAAAGCTTTGTCACAATACAATTCGTTCAATTTTTGGGGCTGGTTGGAAGATTTACCTGCCAATGAAAATCTTGAAATAATAACAGGGGATGTTCGCGATCCTCATTTCTGCAAAGAAATTACAAAAGATGTTGATTTAATATTTCATCTGGCAGCTCTTATTGCCATACCTTATTCCTATGTGGCGCCCGATAGTTATATCGATACGAATATTAAAGGCACATTAAACATTTGCCAGGCTGCAAAAGAAAACGGGAACATTCGGGTAATTCATACTTCCACCTCGGAAGTTTATGGAACTGCACAATATGTACCTATTGATGAAAAGCATCCCAAACAACCTCAGTCACCTTATAGTGCGAGCAAGATTGGCGCCGATGCCATAGCTATGAGCTTTTACAATGCTTTTGAGTTGCCTGTGACAATTGCCAGACCATTTAATACTTACGGACCGCGACAATCGGCACGGGCAATTATACCTACAATTATTACACAAATAAAAAGCGGTATAAAAGAAATTAAGCTTGGTGATTTACGGCCAACCCGCGACTTTAATTATGTATTGGATACATGTAATGGATTTATTGATCTTGCCGAAAGCGATAAAACCATTGGAAAAGAAATTAATATTTGTTCAAACTTCGAAATTTCAATGGCCGATACGTTGAATATTATTAAAGAAATTATGAATAGTGATATCGAGTTTATTACAGATCACCAACGTCTTCGGCCCGATAATTCAGAAGTATTCCGGCTTTGGGGTGATAATAGTTTAATTTATAATTTAACTGGATTTAAACCCAAATATACTATAAGACAGGGTTTAGAACTCACGTGTGACTGGTTTCTAAAGAAAAATGCAGATAGTTATAAAGCAGGAATTTATAATGTTTAACCAATGAATGCTGTTTATAAAGAAATAATAGATTTTATTCGACATATATATAATATGCCGGAAGGATTTATTCCTTTGCATGCTCCGGTATTTGCAGGTAATGAAAAAAAATATCTGAATGATTGTATCGATTCGACTTTTGTTTCAAGTGTGGGAAAATATGTCGATTTGTTCGAAGAAAAGATGGCGGCATATACCGGTGCTACAAAGGCTGTCGTATGCGTTAATGGTACAAATGCTATACATTTAGCACTTAAACTGGTTGGTGTAGAAGCTGATTCAGAAGTTATTACCCAACCGTTGACCTTTATTGCCACAGCCAATGCTATTGCTTATACAGGGGCTCAACCTGTTTTTCTCGATGTTGATAAGGAAACACTGGGTTTATCCCCTGATGCTCTTTTATACTTTCTTGAAAATAAAACCAGGCTTGACAGTAAGACAAATAAACGATTAAATTTAAAAACGAAAAAACCTATCTCAGCCTGTGTTCCCATGCATACTTTTGGCCACCCCTGCCGCATAGATGAAATTGTGGAAATTTGTAAAAAATATACTATTCCTGTTGTTGAAGATGCGGCCGAAAGCCTGGGCAGTTATTATAAAGAAAGGCATACTGGCACATTTGGAACAGTTGGGGTGTTAAGTTTTAACGGAAATAAAATACTTACAACAGGAGGAGGTGGTATGCTTCTCTTTATGGACGAAGAATTGGCAAAACATGCAAAGCATCTTACAACCCAGGCAAAGGTTCCACACCCATGGGAATTTTCGCACGATGAGATTGGGTATAATTACCGTATGCCTAATATTAATGCAGCATTGGGGTTGGCACAACTTGAGCAGTTACCTGCTTTTCTTGAAAACAAAAGAAATACAGCCTTGGCATACAAAGGCTTTTTCATGGATAAGGGTTTGGAATTTATATCTGAGCCAGCAAATAGCAAATCGAATTACTGGTTAAATGCCATTCTTTTAAAAAACAGGGATGAAAGGGATAACTTCCTTAAGTTTACAAATGACAATGGTGTAATGACTCGGCCTGCCTGGACACTGATGAATAGGTTGCCCATATTCAAAAGTGCTTTGTGTGGTGATTTGAGCAATGCTGTTAGCCTGGAAGAAAGGTTAGTGAATATACCTAGCAGTATACGAAATATTCAAGTTTAATAAGTTTTTTATTTAAAAATATTCAACAAGTTAATGTATGCAGAAAGTCGCTCTAATCGGATATTCCGGTCATGCTTTTGTTGTTGCTGACACATTACTGCAATGTGGGTATGAGTTAATAGGTTATTTTGAAAAGAAGCCCACAAAATCAAATCCTTTTAATATACCCTGGTTAGGATTTGAAAAGGATAGTGATTTCGAAAATAAAGTTCATGGAATTAATGTTTTTCCTGCAATTGGAGATAATACAATACGGGCAGAAATATTGTACCTTCTGGCTAAATATAATCTTGAAATCGCAACAGTAATAAGTCCAAATGCAAATATTTCAAAATATGCATCAGTTGATAAGGGAACAATTGTTTGCCAGGGAGCTTGCATAAATGCTTTTGCACTGGTTAAACGAGGAGTAATCATTAATACTGGAGCAATTGTTGAGCACGAATGTGTTATATATGAATTTGCCCATATAGCACCTGGCGCTGTTTTGGCTGGAAACGTAACAATTGGGGAAAAATCGTTTATTGGTGCAAATACAGTTATCAAGCAAGGTATTTCAATTGGCAAAAATGTTGTTTTAGGTGCGGGTTCTGTTGTATTAAAAAATATTCCTGATAATGAGAAATGGGTAGGAAATCCAGCAAAAAGAATTTGATTTTTGAAAAAGAATGAATATACAAAGAATTAAAGATAGAACGATTTTTCCAAATACTACTATTCTTAGTGCTTTAAAACGAATGGATAGCTTTGGCGTAAAATCTTTGCTGGTTGTAGACAAAGATAATTGTTTTGAGGGTATTCTAAGTATTGGCGATATACAACGGGCTATTATACAAAATTTGGACCTTGAGTTACCTCTCAAAAATATACTTAGAAGTAATCCTCGAATTGCATATGAAAATACACAATTCGATTTTATTAAAGGAGAAATGTTTAAGTATAGAATGGAATTTATGCCAGTTATAAATTCAAATAAAGAGATTATAAAGATAATTTTATGGGAAGATTTATTTGATATTAAAACCAGCATGCCATTAAAGCAGTTTAAAGTTCCGATTGTAATAATGGCAGGTGGTTTTGGAACTCGATTAAAACCCCTGACAAATGTTTTACCTAAACCTTTAATTCCAATAGGAGAAAAAACAATTATTGAAGAGATATTTGATCGATTTGGCAAACATGGTTGTGAGGACTTTTATATATCAGTAAATTACAAATCGGAATTGATAGAGTATTATTTAACTAGTCAAAATTTGCCTTATAAGTTGAGTTTTTTCAAGGAAAATATACCTATGGGTACTGCAGGCAGCTTGTCTCTATTAAAAGGCAAGCTACACCAAACTTTTTTTGTAAGTAATTGCGATATTTTAATCGATCAGGATTATTCCG
>JAHEEB010000643.1:0-1531 GCA_024640925.1 Bacteroidota bacterium
CTTGAAAAATATAACATACCATATAACAAAGATGAGAGAACAACCGATCACTAATAACTAATAACCGATCACTGATCACAGATCACTGATCACCATCAACATGAAACTAAAAACAAAATACATCCTTTATGTTTCGGTAATACATGCACTATTTATAGTAGTTGCAATCGTTTTGTATAAGCAGAATAAAGTGCTATTTATTATTTCCGAAGGAGCAATCATTCTTTCGTTGATAATATTTTCAAATCTATATAAAACCATTTTCAGACCTTTTAAGTTACTGCAAACCGGCGTTGAATCTATTACAGATAAAGACTTTAGTATAAAATTTTTACCAGTTGGTCAGCCAGAACTCGATCAGCTAATTGATGTGTTTAACAAGATGATTGAGCAATTGAGGATTGAAAGAACAAAAACAATCGAAAAAAACTTTTTCCTGGAGAAACTGATCGATGCATCACCTGCTGCCATAATAATTATGGGTAAGAATGGAGAAATACAGACTATAAATCCTGCCTTTTATAACTTTCTAACTATTCCTGCAGAATCACAACATTTTAAGGAAATTCAGGATTTGCCTTTACCCTGGAATCAAGAGTTATCGAAACTTAACGAGGCAGATTCTGTTGTAATACAGCTTGATGGCATCAATCAATTTAAATGCTATAAATCGTTTTTCATTGACAGGGGCGTAAAACAATCATTTTTTATTATAGAAGAACTTACGAAAGAGCTGTTAAAGGCAGAAAGGCAATCGTACGAAAAAGTTATCCGTATGATGTCGCATGAAGTTAATAATAGTGTGGGGGCAGCCAATTCTATTATCGATTCTACAATCCAATATATGCAAAATCAGAATGAAACAGAAAATAATGAATATATAGAAGTATTAAATATTGCAAGAGATCGGATAGCCAATCTGAACCACTTTACAAAAAGATTTGCTGATATTGTCCACATTCCACCTCCCATCATTTCAAAATGCAATATAGCTGAGATAATCGATCAATTACTAATTTGTTTTCACACAGAGTTTGAACAAAAAAGGATTTCCGTGAAAAAGCAGTATAAAACAGAAAACACATCCATATTATTTGATTACCAGCAATTGGAATTGGTGCTGATGAATATTATTAAAAATGCAATTCAGGCAATTGATTTTGAGGGGATTATTAATATAATTTTTCTTGATAATTCTAAGACTCTACTCATTGAAAATACCGGTTAGCCAATTTCAGATATCATACAGAAAAAACTATTCGAACCATTTTTCACGACAAAAAAAGCAGGTCAGGGTATCGGATTAACCTTAATCAGGGAAATATTAACAAATCATGCCTGTACTTTCTCTTTGAAAACAAGAAAAGATAGCGTTACAGAGTTCAGGATAAATTTTACTTAATTATTGAGAATAAATTATCAATGAGAAGAATTAGATTTGGAGAATAATTTTTTCGCTATGTTTATATCATATCAACAAACCAGGAGTACAAAGAATGTACTTGTGTTTTTTTATTTGCTTATACTTCCA
>JAHEEB010000643.1:1541-3741 GCA_024640925.1 Bacteroidota bacterium
TCTGGTTAGTAAGGAAAATGATTCACTGGCACGGGCATATATTCATCTTTCTTCAATCGATCAATCATTTCAACCGGTTATTGATAACTATGTGGCATCACTAAAAACAGAATTTAGCGAGTTTAACGATGGCTTCTGGAGCAGGTTTCAGTCAGAACTGAGGATATCTGAATTAGTCAACAATGCTGTTATTGTTGTTAATAATCATTTCTCTAAAGAAGAATTGATTTCTCTGGTTGGGTTTTATAATTCTCAAACCGGCATGAAATACACTGGCGTTCAATCAGAGGCTGCTGTCGGGCAAAAGTCAATGGAATGGGCTATCTCACAATTTACCGATCAGGAGAAGAAAGAGATTGGGGCATTCATTAATTCGCCGGCAGGGCAAAAGCTGAATGCTGAGTTAATGTCACTTCAACAGGATTTTGGATCTGTTTTTGATCAGTGGCGACAGGATAAACTAGCTATTTTCAATAAGATGGCAGCTGAAAGTACTGAGGAGGACTTGACGGAAAGAGCTAAAATAATGAAACAGGATTCTGACTCAACATCGATAGATATAAGAAAAGAACTGATGAAAGAATCTCTGGAAGGGAGTACAAAATAGGAGAGGAGAGAGGAAGTACTTAATAATCAAACTTATTCTAAGAAAAAGATATTGCTTGATTTTTAGAGGAAAATTTAAAAATGGTATTGAAATTACGAGTGGTAGCCAATGTTTTAAATTCTTTTTCAATAAAGTTGTTTGGAAAACCATATTTTCCGTTACCTGCCGGTAAGCCTAAAGTGTAAACGGTATTATCAAAATATCCAATTACCTGGATATCGCTTTTGTGGTTGAAAAATGGCAGTTTCGGAACATTCGCAGGTTTTTCTAATAGAAAAGTCACATAATTTCTGAGGTTCTTATTCTTTTCATAAGGTTTAAACGGATTGTTATTTATGATTTCCTCAATTTCGGGTAGTGTTTTTATTATAACAACAACCCTATAACCAAGAACTCGCTTAAGTTCCTCTCCAATTTTAATTCTTAATTCGATAATATTTTCTTCATTGCTTGAAAAAAGAACATTTCCACTTTGGACATATGTTTTAACATCAGAAAAACCGAAGGAAATAAAAATCTCATTTAATACATCCAGCAGAATGGTCTTCTGACCACTAACATTAATACTTCTGAGAAAGGCTATATATTGGATCATAATACTCTAAGCTTAGAATGGAATCAAAAGGTTTTTATTAATGTTTCATCATATGATGAACGCCAGATACATCCGTTGTTTCCCTCCGTTTTAAAACTACTCAAATTACAACGGCCAATACTTAATACTATAAATTTAAAAAAAAAGAATTGATTTATATGTTAATTGGTAAGAATTTTTGCTTTTCCCAAAACCCGGTAGTCATGCACCATTGGGCAATTAGAGCCTTTCCATCGGGCGTGTGCCAGTCTTTTTCAAGATCGCTATGACATACTTTCCCGAGGCCCTTACGGTTATGGTGACAATAACGGCATTCCAGCGGTTGAAAACCTGTTCCGTGTAATTCACACAAGTTGTTTTTTAAGAATGTACATCCCTGGTTTGAAAAAATAGTTAAGGCATAATTTCCTTCACACCCTTTGAAAGCTGGAGATAGTACGCCAAAAGTCATTTCTGGTGCCATTTCTAGCATCATGCGGTTTGAATATCCTGCATTCATTGCATTTAAAGCTTCTTCTACAGTCCACCAACCAGGGCGCTTGCAATACGACTTACATATTTCACAGTCGCAGGGTTCCGATGGAGGATATTTTTCTGTCAGGCTTTTCAGGTGATTTGGTCTTCTGTTCATAAAAGTTATTAATGTGGAGAATAAAAATACAAACTTTTGGATAATTTTAGTTTGCCTGATCATAATTCCTGGAAGACAACTGAAGGATTTGTGTTTTTATGTCTTAGTTTTACAGCCCCATCTTTGTTGCTCAATTGAGCTATCATAATAAACATAACAGAAATGGCTGTTATCAGAAATAATATGCGTAAACTTTTCATAACCAGTTTTTTTAGGGTCTTATATTACTTATAGACAAATAAATAGAATTATACCCCTAAAAAAAATCATATCAAATTCGGGAATAGATGAAATCCGGGAACGAAATAAAAATATTTAGAATTACTTTTCAGCAGAAGTATAAGGTTCGTAAATGCAATCTATTTTT
>JAHEEB010000644.1:0-520 GCA_024640925.1 Bacteroidota bacterium
GCGAAGAGGTCGGAGAAGAAAACTTTTTCCTTTTCGGATTGACTGCTGAACAGGTTTATGATGAAAAATCGAAGGGATATAATCCATGGAACATATACGATCAGAATCCAATGCTTAAGAGGATAATCGACCAGATTTCGACCGGTTATTACACAAATGGCGACCGGGCAATCTTTCGGCCTTTGGTCGATTCACTATTATACCACGATGATTATATGCTGCTTCGAGATTATCAGTCATATGTCGATTGTCAGTCCATGGTCAGTCAAACGTTTCTGGATAAAGAAAAGTGGACAACAATGTCTATTCTTAATGTTGCCAGGATGGGAAAATTTTCATCCGATCGATCCATTTATGAATACATGAAAAAAATCTGGAAAGTTTAAATATAAATCTGAATTTTGTTGTAGTTTCGACAGTTGGTCGGATATTAAACTTCCACCATCATTTCGACCCTAGAGGTCTTTTCACTCTTCACTTTTCACTTCTTACCGATTATGAGATTTGATAGCTCTTTTAA
>JAHEEB010000644.1:530-3739 GCA_024640925.1 Bacteroidota bacterium
TTGGATTAACACATTCCACTTTTTAACAAATTTTAAATTGGTATTTGTAAAATTCCTATTCTTTTCTTTTTATTTTTGTGGCTTATTTTGCAAATAGTATGCCTCAAAACGATGCCAAGGTTGAACAAAGAAGACTCAGAAGTTCTTATCTGACCTCAACTATAAGCATATCGCTTCTTCTTCTACTTCTCGGTTCTGTCGGGATGCTTCTTTTATATACAAACAGGCTAAGTAACTATATTAAAGAAAATATCCATTTTAAGATAATCCTTTATGACAATCTCCCCGAGGTAGAGATCCTTCGAATAAAGAAATCGTTGGATGTAAAGCAATATGTAAAAAAAACAACCTATATAAATAAAGAACAAGCAGCTATCGATCTAAAGGAAGCTTTGGGGGAAGATTTTATCGAAACGCTGGGATACAATCCACTTTCACCAACAATTGAGGTAAAATTTCTGGCATCATATGCCAATAATGATAGTATTCCTGTTATAGAGCGCGATTTAAAAGAATTTGACGGTATTAAGGAGGTATATTACCAAAAGAACCTTGTTGAAGAATTGAATGCTAACGTAAAAAAAATATCACTTGTTATTCTTTTCTTTAGTATGCTCTTGTTGCTGATTGCACTTACTCTGATCAATAATACCATTCGTCTAACAATTTATTCCCGTAGATTTCTGATACGAACAATGCAATTAGTTGGAGCCACACCTTCTTACATTCTAAGACCATTTCTTTTTCGAGGGGCAATACAGGGGCTAATTGGTTCTATGATAGCTATTTTACTCATTACTTTATTAGTCTTTTCTCTTCAGGATCAGATGGAAGGTCTTATTAATCTGAACGATCTTCAACTCATATTCATATTATTTCCGGGAATAATAGTTTTGGGTGTTCTGATTAATTGGGTTTCTACCTATTTTGCTGTTTCGAAATATTTACGGATTAAAACCGACAAATTATATACATAAATGAATAAACAAACTGAGAACAGAAGCTCAGGCTTTGCCCTGGGGAAAGAAAACTATAAATTGCTTGCCATTGGTGCAGTAATTATTATTATTGGTTTTGTGTTAATGTCAGGTGGCAGAACAACTGACCCAAATGTGTTTAATGGAAAAGAAATTTTCTCGTTCCGGCGAGTTACTCTTGCTCCAATAATTGTACTGGCTGGATTTATGTTCGAAATTTGGGCTATACTTAAAAAACCTAAAGAATAACCAATTTTTAATACATTTTCCAGTAATTCGGAGAGAATTTTCGGGTCAAAGAAATTTAAAATATGGATATATTTCAAGCAATTATTATTGCCATTGTTGAAGGGATAACAGAATTCTTGCCCATTTCATCTACCGGGCACATGATTATTACACAGAAATTACTTGGTATGGAATCCAGTGATTTCATTAAGCTATTCACAGTAAACATACAGTTTGGCGCCATTTTGTCGGTTATCATTTTATATTGGAAAAGGTTTTTTCAAACTGTTGACTTCTATCTGAAGTTGTTTGTTGCCTTCTTACCTGCTGCCATTTTGGGTTTTCTCTTAAGCGATTATATTGATCAAATGCTGGAGAGTGTTCTGGTAGTTGCTGTGTCTCTTGTTGTAGGTGGAGTTATTCTGCTTTTTGTCGACTCATGGTTTAAGAAACCTTCGGAAGATCAAAAGATGAGTTACCGAAGAGCGCTGATTGTTGGCTTTTTTCAGGTGATAGCTATGATACCGGGAGTTTCTCGTTCAGCAGCCACAATTATTGGCGGATTAACACAAAAATTAGACCGTAAAAATGCTGCTGAATTCTCGTTTTTCCTTGCTGTTCCTACTATGTTCGCAGCATCGGCTTACGAGATGTTTAAATCGTATAAAACAATTCAACCACAACATATTGATGTATTATTAATCGGAAATGTTGTTGCTTTTATTGTTGCTCTTCTGGCAATAAAAGGATTCATTTCCTTTTTGACAAAGCATGGATTTAAGGTTTTCGGTTATTACAGAATTGTTGTAGGTGCTATTATACTGGTACTTTTAGCAATGGGAGTTGATTTAAACATTGCAGGATGAACTATCAGGAAGGAGAAGTACTTTTATTCGATAAGCCATATGGCTGGACTTCCTTTCAGTTAGTTAATAAAGTACGATGGCTGCTTTGTCGCAAATTGCATGTGAAAAAACTGAAGGTTGGTCATGCAGGCACCTTGGATCCTTTGGCTACTGGATTGATGATAATTTGTACCGGCAAGGCCACCAAAAAAATACCCGATCTTATCGGATACGATAAAGAATATATAGCTCAGATGAAATTTGGCGAAACTACTCCATCATTCGATTTGGAGACACAGGTTGATAAAACCTATCCATTCGAATCTATCAACGAAGAGTTGATTCGATCGGTGTTGCCAAAATTCAAGGGGACGATACAACAGATTCCGCCTCTCTTTTCTGCAAAATACATTAATGGCACCAGGGCTTATCATTATGCCCGTCAAGGGTCCGAGATAGAGTTAGATCCAGTTGCTGTGCAAATTAATGAATTTGAGCTATTGAATTTTCAGAGCCCTTATGCAACTTTCAGTATCAGTTGCAGCAAAGGAACTTATATACGATCGCTGGCCCGTGATTTAGGGATCGAACTTAATTCAGGTGCTTACTTAACAGGATTGCAGCGAACTCGCGTAGGGAGCTTTTTACTTGCTGATGCTGAGGAAATTGAAGGTTTCGAAAAAAGTTTATCTCAGATGTAACTTTTTAAAAACATTTCCGTATAACGGTCGAATTTATACAAACTATTTAATAATAATAATAAAGATGAAGTTATCACAATACAAATACAATCTTCCTGACAATCTGATTGCTCTTTATCCGACCGAAAATCGTGATGAATCGAGAATGATGGTTCTTGATCGCAAAACTGGCAAGATTGAGCATCGTATGTTTAAAGAGATAATTGATTTTTTTAACGAAGACGATGTAATGGTATTAAATAATACCAAGGTTTTTCCTGCCAGACTTTATGGAAATAAAGAAAAAACGGGTGCCGAAATCGAAGTTTTTTTGCTTAGGGAATTAAATAAAGAACAACGTCTTTGGGATGTTTTAGTTGATCCGGCCCGCAAAATACGTATTGGAAACAAATTGTATTTTGGCGATAACGATCTGCTTGTTGCTGAGGTTATTGATAATACAACATCAAGAGGCAGAA
>JAHEEB010000645.1 GCA_024640925.1 Bacteroidota bacterium
GGATGGAATTCGGACGAGTTGCTAATATAAGAGAAGCCGATAAAAACCCCGATTTTAAAAAAGTTCTGAGTGGATTGAAATTTGATTGAGATTTCCCATTTTTTCTTTCTTGCTTACTTTCGTTAACTAAGCTGAATTCTTATAAAAAAAAGGTTATGTAAACATTAAACTTTCTGTGCTTTGTATCAATAGATTCATAAAATAATTCGTAACTTATAATTATCTTTTTAATTTCTCAGATAGATACAAAAATTAAAATTTATGAGTCTGAAAAATATAAAAATTGGGATGAAACTTTTTGTCGGTTTCTGTATAATTTTAATACTTACACTTCTTACTGGTTTTGTTGGTTATCGAAGCCTCCAAATTGTAAATGAGAGCAGTGAGAATTCCGCAAAACTTGGTAAATTAAATGTTCAAATGCTTGAGGCTCGCCGCCAGGAGAAAAATTTTGATCTGCGAGGGTTTAAGAAATTTGGTAGCGATACTAAAAATTCTGTTGAAAAATTAAAAGATATCTGCTCTGAAACATTCAGACAACTTGATGTTTTTAGGAAACAATTAAAAATTCAACAGGAAATTGATCAGACAGATTCTTTAAAAACCAGTCTTACAGGCTATTTGGCCGCGTTTGAGAAATATGTAACAGTAAAAACAACAAGCCAGGATAGTTCCATCATTAATTCTACCAATAATCTCATGGTAGAGAATGCAAGGGAATTTCATGAAGGAATAAAAAAAATGGAGGATGCTTTTCTGCAAAAAAAAGCTCAATCTATATCACGTGCAAATCTTTTAATTTTGCTTTTTGTAATTTTTTCTGTCTTGTTTAGCGTCATAGTTGCAATAACCATTACTCGTTCCATTACAACGGGAATAAAAAAAGGAGTTGAATTTTCTGTAAAAGTTGCTAATGGTGATCTATCTGCAAGTATTGAGTTGGATCGTGCTGATGAAATAGGTGTATTGGCAAAATCGCTTACTAAAATGAGCAATAAGCTTAATGAATTGGTTCAACAAATTATAGATGGAGCAAACAATTTAAGTTCTGCAAGTTATGAGATTTCATCTGGAGCTCAGCAGCTAAGTCAGGGTGCTAGCGAACAGGCATCATCTATTGAACAGGTTTCTTCTTCAATAGAAGAGATGGCTGCAAATATTCAACAAAATTCAGAGAATGCTGCTATTACTGAAAAAATTGCCACAAGTTCTAACGAGGGAATTATAGAAGGATATAATACAACAAAAACAATGGTTGAATCCATGCAAAAGACAGCAGAAAAAATTATTATTATCAATGATATAGCTTTTCAAACGAATATACTTGCTTTGAATGCAGCAGTCGAAGCCGCCCGTGCAGGCGAACATGGCCGGGGATTTGCTGTTGTGTCAACTGAGGTTAGAAAATTAGCAGAAAGAAGCAAAATTGCTGCAAATGAGATCAATGAACTTACAACTGAAGGAGTTGTAGTTGCAGGCAAAGCTGGAAAAAAGTTAAAAGAAATTGTTCCGGAAATGGAAAAAACAGTTCAGCTTGTAAAAGAAATTACCGCTTCGAGTATGGAGCAGAATGCGGGAGCAGAACAAATAAATTTAGCTATCCAACAGCTCAATCAGGTAACCCAGCAAAATGCAGCAGCATCGGAGGAATTGGCTACCGCATCAGAACAGCTTGCTGGTCAGGCGGAACAATTGAAAGGAATGGTTGCATTTTTCAAAACTACTTCTTCGAACTTTAAAGAATCAAAAAAGCAGTATATTAAGAATAAAAAGGAATTTAGTAATAAAGAATCTAAGGCTCCTTTAATTCCTGTTAAGGAACCCGATTTGGATTTAACCTTCGAGCATTTCTGAAAAAATGCATTTAAAAAAATCTCAATTGGAAAATATTTGTAACTTTCATTTCGTTACTTCTAATAAAATAATATCAATGAGAATAATAGCTCTTCTTTTTTCTATTACCTTATTTATAAGTGTTGCTAAATCCCAAACCAATCTGGAAATTGCCCAGGAGAAAAAGAACAAAGCCATTGAATTGATGGATAACGGAAATCCGGGTGATGCAATAAAACTCCTTGAGGAAGCCAAAACATTAGATCCGACTAATTTCGAGTATGATTATGAAATCGGATATGCTTTTTATATCAAGGAAGATTACAAAAAAGCCCTCAAATGCTTTGAGAAAGTAATGGAGTATGATAATATTACCGATCAATGCTATCAGATGTTGGGCAATCTGTTTGATATGAATGGAAAACCTGATCAGGCATTAAGAACCTATGATAAAGGACTGGAATTATTTCCCGGTTCAGGTAAATTATATCTGGAAAAGGGTAACGTATACTGGAATCAGCAAAAATATGGAGATGCCCTTCCGTTTTATGAAAAGGGTATAGAAGAAGATCCTGCTTTTCCCTCAAATTATTACAGGGCGGCTTTAATTTATTTAAATTCAGAAGAAGAGGTTTGGGGAATGATTTACGGAGAGATATTTATGAATCTTATCAGGAATTCAACTCGTACTGCCGAAATAAGTAAAATGCTGTTTGATACGTATAAATCTCAAATCCAGTTTACTTCAGATACTTCTTTTTCTGTTAGTTTCAGCAGGGGAGCAGCCATTTCAATAAATGATTTGTCAAATCCCGATCAGCTAAAACTTCCATTTGGAATTGGAGCATATGAACCTGCATTAATGATGGCTGTTATTGGCGAAAAAACTATAGATATTAATTCACTTGATAGAATAAGAACAAGGTTTGTTGAAAATTACTATTCCAATAAAACAAATGAAAAATTTCCGAATATTCTTTTTGATTACCACAAAATTATTGTTGATTCAGGGTATTTTGAAGCATACAATCACTGGATTCTTATGAAAGGCGACGAAGAAGCTTTTTTTGAATGGAAAACCAACAACAACGAAAAATGGGAATCTTTTATTAAATGGTTTACTAATAATGCATTGGAAATTACCGAAGATAAAAGATTTTACAGCGGACAATACTAATTAATAATTAATCCCATTCAATTTCATCACCATAGTTTCTTACTATTTCATAAAGGCTTGATTTGTTTTCGACTAAATTTTCGATAATACCGGCTAATTTCTCCGCTTTCTTCTTGTTTTCATCGTTCAGTTTGAAATAAGCAACATACATTCCTGCTTCTGGGTCACTCCCCATATTTTCTAGTACATCTGGGTTGTTTTTCATTAAATAATATTTTAAAAAAGCTTCCCAGTTATATCCGTTCATATAAGCATTTTCATTTATCTCATTCATCTTTTCACCGATAGTAATTATTTCATCATGTTCGATATAAAAGCAAACGGATATACTTGTTTCGTGCTGAATTATTTTCACATAATCTTTCATTTCGTATAGTTTAAAAGGTTTAAGTTAAAAAGTTCGAAGTTATTAAACTTGAGTCAAATTCATGAAATCATCAGGAAATAATCTTCCAATCGTCACAAATTTTTACCTTTTGCCCCAAATTTATTCCGAACAACCTTCTTTCAAATTATATTTGAGTTATTGTGAGTGTATAAGTAAGAACGGTTTATGATAAAATACTTTGAGTATATTGATGATAAATCCAAAAAGTTTTGGAAAATTGAAGTAGTTGAAAATATTTTTACTGTTACTTTTGGAAAGATAGGTACCCCGGGACAAGTCCAGACTAAGGATTTTGAGAGCAAGGAAAAATGCTTCAAAGAAGCTGAAAAATTGATTAAT
>JAHEEB010000646.1 GCA_024640925.1 Bacteroidota bacterium
TCCATGTTCCATTTATTGGCAAATTTTTATACGATAATTTAGCATTATAATTGCCTCCTGTGTTAGGATACACAAAAATATCGCCGGATTTTGGCGGACAAATAAGGTTAGTCAACCCTGATATAGCATGAAACTTTTCTCCCACAACTGTAAGTCCATTGTATTGAGCTACTGGGCCAACCGGAGCAAATGCTACACAGACACCACCGGGTACACTAACTTTCATAAGCTGTGATGTTCCTTCTTCTATAGCTACGAACAGCCCTGTTGAATAATAATTTTCAATATCCTGCAAAGGAACTGTTGTACCGACAACTATTGAAGCCACACCAGTTGATATTCTAACCGATAGTAGTTTTTGAGGAAAATTTGAGTTCTTTCCGGTTACTGCCCAGGCAAAATCAGGGACATTTGGCATATCACAGATACCCGTTACATCTGTTACAGGTGTTGTACCAAATTTAATTGAGGAAACAAAATAATAACCAACAGGTGATGAACAGAGATCGACTTTATAAATTGCAGATTGAAAACCTGCAGGAACGGGTGTTCCTGAACTACCAATCAATGCAAGTGCATACACTGCAGGAGAAGTGTTTTTTAATTGGGGCTCATACTGGTTGGGTTCAGTAACTTCCAGATCATCAATTTTCTGACAGGATAAAACGGTAAACACCGTTAACACAAAAATACTTGTTTTAGTGAACAAGTGTAGGTTTAATCTTTTCATTTGTTTTTAATTTTAGATTAATTAATAGTTACTTATCATTTATATTTAAGAATTCTTAAGTTTAATGCACACCAATTGATGTTTGTAATTCCAATCATTTCAGTCCTTTTAATATTGTGTAATGAACGAACTGTTCTTAACCTGAGATTTGTAATTATTTATCGACAAAAATTGCTGTACTCTTTTCCCTGCTTTCGGGTGGTAATATGTAAGGTAAGAAGCTTTGGTGGGCCGTTACAAAGAAGATGAAGGAAAATTTCTTCAGAACCTTTTTTCACTCTTTATTTTTCACTTTATTTTGACATTTTCTGGATATTGTTTAAAATTGATGCAAATAAACCAACTCTACAATTTGCCATATGAAAACAATCTGTCTGTTAATTCTATTTTCCTTAAGTTTTTTATCGACCATATTTGGTCAGGACACATGTTGTAATTTTCTGATTGTAGAAATTCAAAAGAAGGAACCGGATACTAAAATTATAAACAAACTAATTAAAAAGGGTGCAGATATAAATTGTGCGGATTCCAAAAGGCACACACCATTAATTATAGCTTCAATAAAAGGCAATACTGAAGTTGTAAAAATTTTAATAAATTCAGGGGCTGATGTCAATAAATCAACATATTGAAGTAATTAAACTAAAAAATTATGCATACCCCCTTAACTACACAGGACTTAAAAGAGCTTAAATACACTTGCAGATATGGTGTTGTTATTCCTCTTTTGCTTTTTTTGATTGGCTTTATTCTAATTCTCATGTTTCATATTTTTGAAAAACTTTCTCTTGAGTTTGCAGCAATTGCTTTGCTTGTTTTGTTTGTTGTCTGTGTCGCTATTGCTTTTCTGATGTTACGAAAGCTTGTTCAGGACATTTATCAAGGTGAAAAGATTATGGAGTGTAAGAAAATCCGCAGCAAAGAATATAAAGCAGACTATGAAGCCGGAAGCGGAGCTATTGGAGGAAAGATGAAACCGGTTGATGCCTGGTATCTTATAATCGATAACGCAAGGTATCCGGTAAATAAGGAGTTGTTTGATGGGGTAGGTGAGGGGGACGAAGTGTATATGCATATTGCACCGAGGAGTGGAGAATTATTGGGAATAACTATAGTTTAACCGTCCCGAAGGGAGCTGTTGGTTGAGTAAAACAGGAGTGATATTAGTATAAGAATATTGGTTTAACCCATATTAAGCATTAGATGACGCTTAAATATAACAAGTTGTAATAACAGTATTTTTTTTCACCCTTCTTTATTACAGCTTTTTTATTAGAGTTAAAAGAAAGTATTTTATTCCTATCACTTAATCAGGGTTTAATATTATCGAAAACAGTACGTTTCTTTTGGGTTTATTTGATGCCTCATATGAGTATTTTACCAAGGCAATCTCCTTCACTTTTTTTATGAGAGATAATGTTTGTCTGTCAATTAGCCAATCTTCGGTAAAAATCACAGCATCGAAATCATCAGTAGTTGGAGGAATATAGAAATCTAACGTTTTATTATATTCTCCCCCCAGCCTTTTCACTATCTCGTTGGTGTCTATAGTTTGATGTGTATAAAAATCTACTGCTTTCAACTTACCATTTAAGGCACTATTGCAAAGTGAGCGAAGCAAATTCTTTCGAATACTGTTATCGAACTTTTCGTTATCGTAAAGTAACGAATAATTTACGAGTCCTGCATTAGTAACATTCTTAATAAACTCAGAATCTTCTCCGTTCTCAACCCAGTCGACTGGGAGCAACATGGATTGCTCATAGGATATTTGTATTTTTTCTGATTGGTTACCATCATTGGAAGAATTTGATACTGTAGCTACATAAGCGGTATTCATTCGTTGCTTATCTTCATTAAAAAATTCCCTGAAAAATGAAATATTACATACTTTTTTCCCGAAAGAGAGGTTACTTTCATCAAATGTCCATTTTTCATCAAAGCCCAAAATAAAATGAAAAGAAGCTGAATCAATCTCCGATTCAATAATTTCGGTATAGAGTTCTTTCCCATTCTGATCCAGGACAAGGCTTCTAACTAAACCACAACCAAGATTATTTTTAACACTTTCAAGAGATAATGTATCGTTTAATAAACCACAAATACCAATTTCGCTATTATTACTATTATATTTCTTGGTTTCGCTATTTAACAATACATTAAGAATTAACTTGTTGTAAGGTTTAGACTCATGGTAAAAGTATGTTTTAAAAATGTTAAAATGAATAGAATCCAATTTTTCGATTCTAGCATAGCTTTTCATTTGCAGATCATTCACCGTCCAATCCTGAGCATGAATTTTCAAAGTGATAACTAAAAGTGAAATAATTATTAGGGTTCTCATTCCTATTTGAATTAAAATAAAACTTTGTGTTTAAAGTAAAAATAACAAAATTAGAATCTCCCGGTTCTGCAGAATCTTTTATTTAATTATTTCTTTCGATTTTTGCCCGTTGCGCGTACTAATTTTTATGCTTTACTGGAATCTTCAGTCTGTTAATCCAGGTTCAATATAGGTATAGTGACTGAAAAGTGCCCGTAGTTGGATCTTATAAGTGACTTGACGTTGCCAGATTTTAACGAGTCGGACTTTTTTCAGATTTATTAATTCCTATATTTGCATGTTTCAAATCTTTATTATCATGAAATGCTTTCAATTAATTTTTTTACTTTTTTTTATTCAAAGTATTTATTGCCAGGATACAGACGAACTTTTAATGCCTTGGTTAACTAATAGCAAATTCGAGTTTTGCGATTCGAATGGAGTTCAAAAGATTCCTGCCCGGTTCGATTATGTTGAACCATTCAATATGAACCATGCTATTGTCGGAAATAATGGTAAGTTAGGGGTTATCGATGGAACTGGCAGGCTAGTTGTTCCTACCAGCTTCAGAAAAATTACTTATATGCCCTATTATAAAATAGGCAATGAATACAGTCCATATGGAATGTGCTTTTCAGTGAATGATGATTCGGTATTTTTTTATAGCGATGGAATTAGA
>JAHEEB010000647.1 GCA_024640925.1 Bacteroidota bacterium
TATAAAAAGTTTTCCATTTTCCATCCATTAATCCGGAAACATATTTTCCAACGGCTTTATTGTCATTAATTATTGTAACCCACTCTCCTTCTCTTTCACCTTCAAGATACTCACCTTTAACAATAATATTTCCATTTGTGTCGTATTCATTATAAACTCCATCCAACAAACCGTTTAAATACTCTTCATCCTTCCACAATTTTCCATTACTATAATACCATTCCCATTTATCAGTAAAAACACCTTCTTTATATGTCCCAGTTTGTTCAATACCGCCTAAAACATTATAAAAATCCCATTTTCCATCTCTTTTATTTTCTTTATAGTTTCCTTTTTGACTAGTCTTTCCATTTTTAAAATATTCTTCCCATATACCAATTTTGTTACCATCATCATCAATGTTACCTTTGCTCAACAGTATACCATCATCACTAAATATTTCAGCTATAGCAACATTTCCCTGTTTATTATAATTTTTATGAAGACCAATAGGTTTTCCATGCTTATATAAACCTATCTCTTTTATATTTCCATCAGGGTAATATTCTTTTTTTTCTTCAGATAAAATCTGATCTTCTGCAACATTTTCTACCAATTTTCCTTCTCTGTAAAGTAAAGTCAAAACAAGCTTTCCATTAACATCATATTCTTTATAGTACCCTTCCAATAAATCGTTTCTGTAATTTGCTTCACTTTTTACATGAATACCCTCATAAAAAGTTTTCCATGTACCAGTTTTTAATCCTTTTAAATCAAATCTATTTAGTTTTTCTTGTTCAGTAATGTTTCCTTTTCTATATCTTGAAATTGTTTTTATAGTACCATTATCATCATATTCGATTTCATTTCCTTCCTTCTTGTTTTCATGATAATCTGTTATATACTTAATATTGCCATTTTTATTGTAATAAAATGATTTTCCTTCTTTTAAATCATTAACATATAATTCTTTTGAATAAATATTACTTTTCCCCTTAATTGTAAAATTGTCAGTAAAATATTCATAAGAAAATCCATTTTTCTTTCCATCCAGGTAATTTATTTTCGTTACAGTATCTCCTGTTAAATTATAAAATACCCATATACTATCTAACAATCCATTTTTTCTCTTTCCTTCTGATTTTTTTGTACCAGTTGCGTAATAACTTATCCAATATCCTTCAGGCTTTCCATCTCTTAAAATACCTTCGCTTTGTATACTACCATTCGGATAGTATATTTTATTATAACCATTTGGGTTAATATCATTTTGACCTATAACAATATATGTGATCAATAAAAATAGTATTCCAACTAAAACCTTTCTCATTTAAAGACCAAATTTTTCTGAAATATCGATCATTTTTTTTATTGGTTTCTCAGCCATCAAACGAATATTTTCGTCAATAATAATCTCAGGCATTTCATATTTCAAAGCTATATAAATTTTTTCAAGAGTATTCATTTTCATAAAATTGCAATTGTTGCAACCACAAGTTGAATCAATTGGAGGTGCAGGAATAAATAATTTTTCTTTACATACTTTTTTCATTTGATGCAAAATTCCAGATTCTGTTGCAACAATGTATGTATTACTTTTATCTTTCTCAACAAATTTAAGAAGTGCTGCAGTAGATCCAATAAAATCTGATATTATCAGTACTGGCTTTTTACATTCAGGATGGGCGATAATTTTAGCCTCTGAATATTTTTTCTTTAATTCTAAAATTTTCTCCACTGAAAATTCTTCATGAACATGACAAGCTCCATCCCAAATTAACATTTCTCTATTGGTCAAATTCTTAATATAATTTCCAAGATTTTTGTCAGGTCCAAATATTATTTTCTTTTTTGGAGGTAAACATTCAATAATTTGTAATGCATTCGATGAAGTACAAACTATATCAGTTAAAGCCTTAATTTCTGCAGATGTATTAACATAGCTTACTACAATACAATCAGGGTTTTCTTTTTTAAACTTTTTAAAATCTTCTGCTTTACAACTTTCTGCTAAAGAACATCCGGCTTTTAAATCGGGCAATAAAACTTTTTTCTCAGGACTAATAATTTTTGCAGTTTCAGCCATAAAATGAACACCAGCAAAAAGTATAATATCTGCATTTGTTTTGGCAGCCTGTTGTGATAAAGCAAGACTATCTCCAATAAAGTCAGCTATATCTTGAATTTCATCAATCTGGTAGTAGTGTGCAAGTATTACTGCATTCTTTTCTTTGCACATTTTCCGTATCTCCAAAGGTAGATCAATCTTTGGATCAATATCTATTTTCAAATAACCGAATTCTTTTAAATCATTAACATTATACATAAATTATATTTTTTTAAATTAAATAAATCTATTCTGATAATGATAGGCTGTTAATACTGTTCATATTTTTAATCTTCATTACTTGCATGGTAATAACTCATACTTTATAAACATATATTTAAACAATTTATCAATAGACAAAAATATTGAAAATCATTTTCTTCTTAGAATAATTAACAACTTGTTAATAGAAAAATAGCTCAAAAAAAACGGAGTTATAAACATGTGAAAATTGTTAACAAGATCTAAAAAAAAGAGTCAATAAAAAGGATAAAATATTCTTGACAAAATGGTTTTCAGAATTGTATAGATCAAAAAATAAATAAATCAAGAAGAATTTGTTAGAAAATATGGAATGATTTCAACAGACTTTTAACAAAAATTTAATCGAATTGTTTATTAAATGTAAATCGCCCTTTTTCATATCTTCGTAAAAAAATTTAAAATCAGAACTATGAAAATAGCTATTGCCAGTGATCATGCAGGTTATGAGATGAAAGTTAAACTCTTAAAGTACTTAACAGATAAGGGATATCAGGTAAAAGATTTTGGACCATTTTCTGCCGAAAGCGTTGATTATCCAGATTATGGTCATCCGCTGGCTACAGATGTTGAGAAAGGTAATTTTGATAAGGGCATTACTCTGTGTGGAAGCGGAAATGGAATAAATATAACAGCAAATAAGCATCAGGGAATACGTTCAGCATTATGTTGGACAGAGGAAATTTCGTCACTAGCCAGAAAACACAACGATGCTAATATTTGTGCACTTCCTGCCAGGTTTATACAATTTGATTTGGCAACAAAAATTGTCGATATATTTTTAAATACTGAATTTGAGGGAGGAAGGCATAAAACACGTATAGATAAAATTCCCTGTAAATAAGAGCTTAAGTAGCCGATAACTTTTTCTGAATATAAAACTTTTTTATTAAGAAAGCAGCCAGACCAAATAAAAAACCTGTAATATCTGCAATAAAATCACGAATGTTGCCGGACCTGCCTGGAATAAAATAGGCTTGTATAAGTTCACTGCTGACAGCCGATATGGAAACAACAATAAACAACAGTAGCATTTTTATTTTCAACTGTTTTTGATTGGTTTCACTAAGGTATATGTAAGTTAAAATAGCGAACATAAAGAAATGAACCACTTTATCAAAATATGGAATAGAAAAGATGTTGTTTTTAGGCAAAGCGCTTGCAGGCGAAAACAATAAATAACACATAACAATTGACCAAATAATTGTTTTATAGTAATTTTTAAATATTTGTTTGAAAATCATCAGGAATTCTGTTTTTTAATAGCATGCAAACATAGTAAGCATGTTCTTATTTACCAGATAGTATCCGAAATTAAAACCAACATTAACATTTTTTATTAATTTAACCGATACTAAAAGACGAAGTCTAAAACATGAAT
>JAHEEB010000648.1 GCA_024640925.1 Bacteroidota bacterium
TCTGTTTTCAAAAATTTATGCCGATGCTATTTGTTTGGCTTTAGAAAAAAGCAGAATTAAGTTGAATTATTTCTTTAAGCCTGATGAAGCTATGGCATGGATAAAAAGTGAAAAATCATAGTGTAGAAATTAGTTTTTCTATCAACCATATCGAATGCAGATAATTGACAGTACTAATTAAAAATTAATTATGTTAATCTGATGAATAAATTTTTTCTGATAGCAGTATTTCTGTTTGTTGGAGTATACTGCCGGGTAGAGGCACAAATCCCGTCACCAAAATCGAAGCTTCCTGTTGATTCCAAGGTTAAAATCGGTAAGCTTGAAAATGGGTTTACATATTATATTCGTGAAAACAAGAAGCCAGAGAAGCGTATTGAGATACGATTAGTTGTTAATGCGGGTTCAATTCTGGAGGATGACAACCAGCGCGGGTTGGCTCATTTTGTCGAACATATGTGTTTCAATGGTACCACTCATTTTGCTAAAAATGATCTGATAAAATGCCTCGAATCGATGGGAATAAAGTTTGGCCCCGAAATTAATGCCTACACTTCGTTTGACGAAACAGTATACATGCTTTCAATACCTTCCGATTCTGTGGAGCTTGTCAACAAAGGATTACTCGTTATGGAGGACTGGGCACACAATGTTACATTCGATTCTGTCGAAATTGATAAAGAACGTGGCGTTATTGTTGAAGAATGGCGCATAGGACAAGGACCCAGACAACGAATGCTTGATAAGGATCTACCCATTATTTTCAAAAATTCCAGGTATGCCGACCGTTTAACTATTGGTAAGAAAGAAATTATTGAAACAGCCGGTTATGAGACCATACGTAACTTTTATCGCGATTGGTACAGACCCGAACTAATGTCGCTTGTTGTTGTTGGTGATATGGATATTGAACAGATGGAACAAAAAATCAAAACTCATTTCTCTCAACTTAACTCTCCGTCAAAACCCAGAAAAAGGTTAGAATATCCTGTACCTGATAATAAAGGTACATTGGTTACAATTGCTTCTGATAAAGAAGCTCCATATACTACAATCAGGGTTTTGTTTAAAGATGATACCAAATCTGTTACTTCTGAATTAGATTATTTCAGTTCAATTCAATATTCCTTTATTACAGGTATGTTAAATCGCCGAATGGCAGAGCTTTCGGAAAAATCTGATCCTCCTTTTATCGGGGGTGGATTTTATTATGGGAGCTTGTGGGCAAGAACAAAAAATGCTTTACAGGGATATGCTGTTGTTGGAGAAAATGGAATAGACAGAGGGTTAAAAACTTTATTGGAAGAAACGAAACGAATTGTTAAATATGGTTTTACCCAGGGAGAGCTTGACAGGTATAAACTCGATTTTATGAAAAGAATGGAACAAGCATTCAATGAACGGGATAAAACCAAATCAGAAAATTTTGCCGATGAGTATGTTCGCAATTATCTTGAGAAAGAGCCTATTCCGGGTATTGAATTCGAATATGCTTTTATAAAACAATATTTGGATAAAGTAACCCTGGCAGATATTAACAAATTGGTTAATAGTCTTATTACCCTTGATAATCGTGTAATTGTTATTGATGCTCCTGAAAAAGAAGGGATTTTATTACCCGATGAAAAAAGTGTGTTAGCATTTGCTGAAAATGTTGAAAGTGGTTTTATTGAAGCATATACTGACAAACATACATCAGCATCGCTGATGAGTAGCAAACCTGCGGCCGGAAAAATTGTTTCTGAAAAACAAATCCAATCCATTCATGCCACTGAACTTAAGCTATCTAATGGAGTTACAATTATTTTGAAACCAACCGACCTTAAAAACGATGAAGTACTTATGACTGCTTATGCCTGGGGTGGCTCATCGGTTTATAGCGATAGTGACCATTTCACATCAATTCAGGTCTCTGAAATAATCGATGAAAGCGGAGTGGCCGGATTTTCAAATAGCGATTTAACAAAAATCCTCTCCGGAAAGACTGTTAATGTTACACCTTCGCTTGGTTTGGAAAGTGAGGATGTTAGCGGTAGTTGCCGACCTGTTGACATGGGGGAAATGTTTCAATTGGTATATTTGTATTTTACCTCGCCCAGAGTCGATCTGGAATCGTTTCAATCCTTCCTGAAAAAGAGCAAAGACTTATACAAAAACCTTGCTCAGGAGCCCATGAACTACTTTTATGACAAATACAACCGGATACGTTGTCAAAATCACCCAAGGGGAAATTATTTACCGGAAGAAAGTGACTGGGATAAGATTAATTATAACAGAGCTATTGAGATATATAAAGACAGATTTTCCGATGCTTCTGAGTTTACTTTTGTATTTGTTGGCTCATTTAATTCAGATACTATAAAACCACTCATAGAACAATATATTGCTAGCTTGCCATCGACATACAGAAACGAATCATACAAGGATTTAGGAATTCGACCCCCTTCCGGCAAAGTGGTTGAGAACATTTATAAAGGTACCGATCCAAAATCGCAGGCGATTCTTTCTTTTACTAAGGAAATGAAATATAACGAAGTTGATGCATTTCTTTTTTCTCAGTTAGCACAACATCTTAACAGAAAATATTACGAAATACTCAGAGAAGAAATGAGTGGTGTGTATGGTGTAAGAACAAATGCTAATTTGGCTCAGGTTCCTTACCAAAGGGCTACTTTATCGATTACTATTCCTTGTTCGCCTGATAATGTTGATAGCCTGGTAAATGCCGCTATTAATGAAATTTTATCAGTCAGGGAGAATGGTGTAAATGAAACAGATATTAATAAGTTACGCGAAATTTATAAACGCGATAAGGAGAAAAGGCTGGAAGAAAACGGGTTCTGGCTGGGCAACATTAAAGATTGTATGATGTTTAATAAGGATTTCTCTATAATTCCATCGCTTGACCGTATGAACCTGATAACAAGTGATGCTCTGAAAAGAGTTGCCAATGAATATATTGATATGGATAATTACCTGAAAGTGGTTCTCTATCCTGAAAGTATGAAAAAATAACTTTATGAAACCTGAAAAAGATGGTAAATCTAAACCATCTTTTTCTCTTAAATCCAACCTACCCATGAAAAAGATATTGAACATTCTTTCGTCTCCATGGCTTATGGCCATCTGTATGATTGCTTTTACCATAGCCATGGCTTTTGCTACATTTTTCGAAAGTCGCTATGGTGCTGAGATGACCAACCATTTTTTTTATAATGCAAAATGGTTCGAGGCAATTTTAGTTCTGGGTGCTATAAATTTAATCAGCTCAATTTTTACCCGCAAGTTATACCAAATGGAAAAATTGAGTGTGTTTCTTTTTCATATAGCTTTTGTGGTTATTATTATAGGTGCTGGTTATACCCGCTATTTTGGGTTCGAAGGAACAATGCAGATAAGGGAAGGAGAGAGTTCTAACAGTATTGTAATGAACGAGAATATCCAAAAAACTCTTCCTTTTTCGTTGGTCTTAAAAGACTTTATTATTCAATATTATCCTGGTTCACAAAACCCATCGGGGTATGAGAGCGTTGTGGTTTTAACAGACAAGGGAAGAAAAATACAGAAGGAGAAAAGAATATTCATGAATAATATCCTGGCATACAGGGGATATAGATTTTACCAGTCATCTTATATGCCCGATGAAAAAGGAACGATACTCTCTGTTAGCAAAGATGGCGTTGGTACAACCATAACTTATATAGGATATCTATTACTAGTA
>JAHEEB010000649.1 GCA_024640925.1 Bacteroidota bacterium
TGAATTGAAAAGTCAGATAATCACTTAAGGTATCCTGATTGACTTCCGCTTTAATTTCAGGATGCCCCAGGATAGCTTTTATTTCAGATGCAAATACAAACTTATCGTTATCAAAAAAATAATAAAGAGGTTTGATTCCAAAATGGTCTCTTGCCGCAACAATTAGTTCCCTGGTTTTATCATAAATCAGGAAAGCAAACATGCCGTTCAAATGGTTGATTGAATCATAACCATATTCTTCGTACATGTGCAAAATAACTTCGGTATCTGAATTCGTGTGGAATTTATGCCCCTTGCGTTTTAGTTCCTCCCGCAGCTCAATATAGTTGTATATTTCGCCATTGAAAACAATAACATATTTATCCGTTTCCATTGGTTGGTGGCCGCTAACAAGATCAATAATCGATAATCTCTTGTGGTACAAGCCTATTGTTTTGTTCACATATTCGCCTTCGCTATCGGGTCCACGATGACTAATTATGTCAGCCATGTTTTTTAACCAATCTCGATCGACCTTTTTAGACTTATTAATAATTCCTACTATACCACACATATTATAAACTTTGTACTAATATACACCTTTAGAATAAAACGAGTTATATGTTTTAGTTCAATAGTTTCATTTTCTTGACCAATGATTAATTACTGAAGAGATAAACCATTTAACCAGGATCACTTTTTGTAATTGGCAATTCCATCTAACTAAACATGTAATTCGCTAATTCATATATTTGATTTTTCGTCATTAACATTCTTTCCTCTCCTCTTTGACTTCATTAAGAGGCGAATTCCTTGAATTAGATTCGACCATTTGTTACAGGACAAAGACTAAATTTGTCGTTCATGCCTCAGGAGAAACCGGTGTCTTTAAATATCAATGGCAGAAATCGCTCGACAGTGTTATATGGGAAAATGTTGGAAGTGATACAAATGCGTTTACTCCTGTGAACCTCAAAAATACAAAACATTTCCGGTGCAAAGTATTCAAATTTATTCTTTACTTGGATCAATTGTTTTGGAACAGCAAATAACTGAAAACAAAATGGCCATAGATATTAGTACTCTTGAACCTGGTATGTATAAATTAAACGGTATATCTTATACCGGTGAAAAATATGCTGCAAATTTTATAAAAAAATAATATAGCTCAATCCGGGTAACATAAAGACATTGCCCGGATTATTATATTTTAATTGGATTAAGCAATTGAAATTTTATTCCTTCCATTGTCCTCGATAAATAAATTAAAATTATGTTATTCAATTTCAATAGTTACGGGCTCTATCGCCAATGATTCGGGGAAATTAACAATCATCTCCTTTGAGAGAACGAGTTTGCCTGGTTTTTTAAATTTAACCGTATATTCCGATGTAGATTTCCTGATTTCCTTGCCATCTTCTATACTTACCGAGGTTGAGCTACTTGTAACTTCTATAGTAAAGTATTCTGATTCCTTTAATTCAATAAATCTTAAATCTCCTGCCGATTGAATTTTTATTGTTCCTTCGCTACCCACCTTAACCTTGGAAGGAACATCAAAAAATAAGGTTTTTCTTTGGTCGTTCATCAGAACATCAATAAAAATTTCGTTTGAATTCAAAGTCATCCCCTGGTAATTTATGCTGTAAGGACCAATTTTAATCCTGCCAGGTTTTATCGGTACAATTTTAACTTTATGGGTAAAACCTGAAGAAAAATTATTTATATAATAATTGTTTTCTGTAACCATTAGCCCTTCTTGTTTAATATTATACTTAAAATTTGTATCATGAATAAAGAAGGTTAATTCAAAGGGTTCCATCAGGTAAATCCTTTGTGGTTCTACACTAATCTCAAATGATAGTGATGATTTCTGACCATTTGTAAAAATTCCTGGTAAAACAAGAACTATCAGAACAACTATTTTTTTCATTGGATGACTATTTGATTAAACTTAATTTTATTGAATAAGAAGAAATAATATGGGTGAAAATCAATAACAATGATACGATAGATTTTTTCATTACCTTAAAAAAAACACTTTTTAGTTTACTCCTTTCTCAACCAACCCAGCACCCTTCTATTTTCTATTTTATACAAACTCTTTCTGTGTGTCATTTTAAAGGTTCCACGAGTGCGTTTTGGTCCTATATTTTGTTGAATAACCTCAATCTGGTTGACCGATACGTTGGAAATAATTGCTACGTGTCCGTATGGATTACCTTTCACACTGTCTAATACAATCAAATCGCCGACTTTGGGTTTGTATTTGCTGGGGTTACTATATTGCATCAGATTTCTTCTTGGGTTTCTCCGGTGATCACCCAGCGATTTATCATACAAATGCCTGGCATCGCCATAAGGATCCGGCATTTCATGATGGTAATATTCAAAATAGTATCGTTTTGCAAATTCAACACATTGGTACTTTACGCCTATATTATAACCATTTGGGGCAATATTACGCATTGAATCATGCTCTTTTTTATCGTTGTAATATACATAAACACCATTCAGACTATCGAGTTTATCACCATAGCTATATCGAAAATCAGGAAGCTTATCTTTAAAGGAATATAAAACAATTGCTAATAATGCCAAAATAATAAAAACCCTGAAAAGAATATTCTTTAAATTCATAGTAAAAAATTCAGTGGTTCAATTTACCAATAATATCATACAACGCAGAACCAAATTTTGTTATTTTATAAACGAAAGAATAACTTCAAATTGTTAAAAACCCTTCAACAAACAACATACTGGCACTAATAACAACTCCAATAATTGCACCTGCAAAAACCTCCTTTTTAGTATGTCTACCCAGTTCGATCCTTGACCAGCCAATAAGAAATGAAAACAATAAAATAAAAGATCCAAAACCTATACTCATAGGTAGAACGAGAGCAGCTAGATAGATTGTAAGAGATACATGAAGAGAACTCTTTATAAAGAAATTCATTATTTGCGAAACAACTGAAAGAATTAAAGCAAACAATACAGATAAACATGTATTAAGCGATTGTTCCGTTAAAAACAATATGAGGGTAACAAAACCCAGTAAGGGTATAACAAAAACGAAAAGGGATTTTCTTTGAGCTCTTTCAGAAACATCAAAGTTTGAGTATTTTCCCTTTCGGGTTCTTATCATTATCCAAACCACCATTGGTAAAATAACTCCCCCGATAATTAAAACTGAGATAAAAAAAGCTTTACGGGTACTTTCCTTCATAAACATAACAACAATGGTAAAAACAGGCAGTGATATCAATGGATGACCAATTGTGGAAACATATTTTGCCAATCGCTGTCTCATGCTCAAATAAAATGTTGTTTCAGAATACTACTCACTTTGGAAATCTCATTTTATATCTTCCCTGGATCTCGCCTTTTGCAATCTTCGACAATTTACCGCTAAGTAATCGTTTCGCCAATGGCTTCATGTGATCAATGAATAAAACGCCCTGGGTATGATCGTATTCATGCTGAACCATGCGAGCAGTAGTTCCGTGAAATGTTTTGGTGTGTTTTTCAAAATTTCTATCGGTATATTCAATTGTAATACTCCACGGTCTATCTACTTCTCCCGATAAGGTAGGAATGCTAAGACATCCTTCTTTATCGTCCCATACCTTATCGGAATATTCCAGTATACGGGCATTTAAAAAAGTTTCCTTTATTCCTTTATCACCTTCAAACAATTCGTTTCTTTCCTCTTCTTCCATCTGTTCATACGTTTCGGC
>JAHEEB010000650.1 GCA_024640925.1 Bacteroidota bacterium
TTGCAAGCGAGCAGGATTATAAATCCTCACTTTTGAGGAAAAATCGAAATAGTTAAGCCCTTTGGTTTATAAGGGAAAAATACTGGACTTTTTTGATAGCTTAGTTTTTTACTAATTCCATCCTATTGTGCAGCATGATTAGCAATAGATCATAGATCTGGCTTTAGCTATGAAATTTAACCCCGGATTCAAATACTTTTTAAAAAAAGTAGAACTTAACATAGCTAACCAGACTAATCAGCAAAACATTAACGTTTTACTTGTTTAATTATGGAATTGCGTATTGCAAGGTCTAAACAGTAAACAGTTACCCAAAAATTATAAATTGTTTACCCATTCTATAATGAGTAATAGGTGTTTTTCTGTTTCAGAGTGACATGCAGCAGATTCTATAAACCGGATTAAGCAATAGTCTCCAACCTAAAATTTATTTGTGCAGATTTCTATTGTCTATTGGATAGGATTGTTATCAATAATTCATTCATTCATATAAAAAATAAAACCCCTGCTTCAGTTGACTAAAGCAGGGGTTAATATTTTTATTTATTTACTTTTATTGTTGTTCGTATTCGCTTTCCCAATCAGCTCCTTCATCACCCTTTTGTCCTTCCATTTTTATCATGAAATTCTTTGCAGGAAAATAAGGTTTCATATGTATATCGAGATGAACCTTGTCTTTCTGTATCGGGTCTTGCTCAAAGCGTTTGATTGTAAAGTTCTCAATAAGTTTGTTTGGCCCTGTAATACTATCGAGGAATCTGATTATTTGTCCCATTAGTTCTTTACGGGTAGTAGCATTGAAGTTCTCAAAAGCTCTCCGGTTAAGGAAATCCATTAGAACTTTAGTTACATAATCAAATACCCTTACAACCGAATATGTTTGCAATCCAAGGTTGTCGCCATTAAATAATGTTTTGGCAGAGAAAGCCATAACTTTTCCATATTCATTGACCATTGGGATTAACCCCATTTTCTCTAGGTTGGCAATTTCACTCTTCTTAAGGTCGAATCTTACACCTTGCACTTCGTTAATGCCCCCGAATTTTTTACCGGCAGTTACTTGCGACATAAGTGTTTTATAAACTTTACCTGCAAGGGCGCCTGCTGGCGGAACATAAAGATCTTCATCTTCATGTATTTCAGCTATTTTTGGACGACCAACAAGCCAGTTACACGTCATCATAACATTTGAACGAAAAACATCTCCACCTGTAAGATGAGCTTGTTCAAACATTTCCATCACATCATCAGGTTCATCGAGATGTTCAAAATCTGTTACAAGCATGACCTTATTTTCATATGCTATTTTTGCCCATTTTTCAACAACAGCATTGGAACCAAGATATCCTGGAATAACAAGCATAGCATAGTTATCACTTAAATCTAGACGGTCGAAATTGGCTTTAAGTTCTTCAGCAACGGCATCAATATACCTAGTATTGTCAAGGTCCTTAAGCTGCTCCAACTCGGCATTCATGATATAAACATTCTTGAGCTTGTCTGATTCAGTGTTTTTGTAGAAAAGGGAAACAGCACGGAACGAACGTTCAAGTTCTTTAGACGCTTCAATTGCCTTCCCTATGTTTTTAGAATAGGTTTCCTGGGCTGCTTTTGCCTGGTTTTCGCAATTTTCGATCATTTGTCCGACATCGTCGGTACTTTCTAAAATAGAAGCCCAAATTTCAAGGGTCTTTTTTAGCATATCACGTTCATCCTTTTTCGAAGCTTCAGAAAGGAATATTTTCTTTCTGGCTTTTCTTTCAGGATTAAGATTTTGGACTCCGTCAATGGCTGCTTCAATTAATTCGAATCCGCCATATTTTGTTAATCGATCGAAGCTCTCCTGTAATGGTAGTTGCTGAACTTCCTGTTTACCTTTTGGATTTGTCTGAGTCATAGTTTATTATTTATTGACCTTCTTGGTTTAGTTCTTGAATTAATCCTCTGATAGCGCTGATCATAGCAGCTTTTGCATCACCATCTGCCAGTGCTGTTTTAAGTATTTTGTTCGATTTCAACTGTTTAATCAGTTTTCTATATTGATCTGATTCTGCAGTTAATTCCTGGAGGAATTTACTTTTATTGGTTATTCCTTTCAATCCAAAGTCACCCAGATTTTCAAAGTTTATTTCCTCGTTAACAGCAACACCCTCACTATTTTCGTATTCAACTTCTACTTTGGGTTTGAAATGTTGGAACACTTCTTCAACTGTTTTTAAATCCGAGATTATTTCTGGCTTTACAGGTGTACTATCTGTAAGCTTTTGAATAATCAGTGTTTTGTTCTGAGGAATCTCATGAATGGCTTCACTAGCATCTTGCCTGACCTCAGTACCACCTATTCCATACGTATTATCCATGTTGAATATGTTTTACTTATTAGACTAAATTCGTGTTAATATGATAATTGTCAATTATAATAAATTAAAAGCAAAAAAAAAAATTTGAATCTTCTATAATATTCACTCTTCTTATAGAAGAAATATAGTTCAAGTTAAGTAAACCGTTATTGACATTACTATTTAGTTTGTTTTTTCTATATCAAACTTTAATTCATTGTTATTATCTTTAGTTAATAAGACTTTCGTCCCGGCAGCAATTTTTCCTGAAATGATCATTCTCGAAAGAGGTGTTCTCAATCTTGAGCGTATAACACTTCTTAATGGTCTGGCGCCGTATTCCGGGGTAAATCCTTCGTAGGCAAGCATTTCTCTCACTGATTCATTTAGTTCAAGTGAAATACCCTGAGCAGCTAATGAGCTGTTGAGCTCTTTCATTTGAAGATCAAAAATCCGGATTATGTTATCTTTGGTTATGGGTGCAAAAGGAACAATGCCAGTTAATCTTCCCAAGAATTCAGGGCGGAAATTTTTACTCATTACCTCCATAAGTGTGTTAGAATCGGGCAGCACACCTTTTGTGTTAAAATTTTCTACCACATATTTGCTCCCGATATTTGAAGTGAAAAGTACGACAGCATTTGAAAAGTCTCCTTCTTTACCTAATCTGTCGTGTAATTTACCTTCATCGAGTATTTGAAGAAAGATATCAAATACTGAATTATGAGCTTTCTCAATTTCATCGAACAAAACTACTGCATATGGTTGCTGGCGTATTTTATTGACAAGCATACCACCCTCTTCATATCCTACATAACCCGGAGGTGCCCCATAAAGTAAGGCTGCAGAATGTTCTTCTTTGAATTCAGACATATCGAAGCGAATCATTGCTGATACATCCTGAAAAAGATACATGGCTAATTGTTTAGCTAATTCGGTTTTCCCTGTACCAGTGGGTCCAAGTAAGAAAAACGAACCAATAGGTTGTCCGGCTCTTGTCAATCCTGAACGTGATTCAAGAATGGCTTCTGCTACTGTTTTTACTGCCAAATCCTGTCCGATAATAAGTCCACGAAGATTATCCTCCATAGTAAGTAACCGCTCTTGTTCACTGGCCATTAGTTTTCCAACAGGTATGCCAGTTGAGCGGGCAAGGATCGAAGCTACATCTGGTAACTCGATTTCAGTTTTACGATTTTTACAACCCACTGAAGCATCTTCTAACCATTTTTTAATTATATCAGAGGATGGGGAGGACGAATCGATCTGTTCGTTAAGTATAGTATCTTCTGCAATGTTAAAGATAAGGCTGCTGAAAGTACCTTTAATTTGTGAAGCAATCTCTTTTATCGATTTATCAGAAGTTTCTTTATCCT
>JAHEEB010000651.1 GCA_024640925.1 Bacteroidota bacterium
GCAGAACCAGACTAATCAGCAAAGTTATTCGTGAATTCGAGTTTACTTTTAATGTCTTTGAAATTCTGGTATAGAAGAGGTCAGAAGGTTAATGACGAAAAAACAAATATATTAACAAGCGAATTTTCATCTAATTATGTTTTTAGTTAGATGGAATTTATTAACCTAAAAATTCTTAATCGCGGGCTAATTCGATTTGTTGTTAAACATTATCTAATCTGAGTTCGATTATTATTTTTTGATTGTTTTAAAAGAAAATTCAATGTCTTTTGCAATTAAAATACCTTCTCGTGATCTTTATGTTCCTTAACTCTCCTAATTGACATAGGAAATATTTAACAATTGGATCTTATATTATGTTAAATAAAAATACCTATTGAGGTTTTTTACGTTTATTTATTCTTCATTTAATTCAACTCTTTAAAATTTTATTCTGTTTTTAATGCTTCGAATAAAATTTCTACCGGATGTTTCGCGGTTTTTTTTGTATTATCAAATATATGGTGTCTGCAAGAAGTTCCTGATACTGCTATGATATCTTCTGTTTTAGCATTTCTAACTGTTGGGAACAGCACCAATTCACCGATTCTGTTAGATAAATGGCTATGTTCCTTCTCATACCCAAAGGATCCGGCCATACCACAACATCCTGATTTTATCTCAATGACTTTATAATTTTTTGGCAACACTAGCATTTGCTTTGCTGAATCTGTGCCGGTCAGTGACTTTTGCTGGCAGTGACCATGATATTGAATTGTGCTTACTTTATCTGCAAAACTTTCTGAAGTTATTTTACCTTCTTTTGCCTCCCTGGATATAAACTCTTCTATTGTAAACGTGTGATCTTTTAGTTTCATTGCTTTCTCTTTCAACTCACCTTTAAGAAGATCAGGATATTCATCTCTGAAAGTCAGTATTGCTGATGGTTCTATTCCAACTAGAGGCTTTTCTAAGTCTACTATTTCTGAAAACAGCTTAACATTCTTTTCTGCCAATTGTCTGGCGCAATTCAAACGTCCTTTAGAAATTTTAGCTCTGCCACTTTCGGCATTTGCTTTGTATTGCACCCTATAGCCTAATTTATTCAGAAGCTTTGTTGCAGAAATTCCAATATAGGGCTCATTGAAATTTATAAATTCATCAATAAACAGAATTACTTCCCCTTTTGGATTTTTAATATTTCTGTTTAATTCTTCGATATTCTTATCTAACCATTTCCTCCAAGTTTTTCTATAAACTTTTGGGAGGGTTCTGTTTACATCAAAACCGATAACATACTTTATAATCTTATTAAAAAGAGCTGCTCGTACAAAGAAGTTATAAAAACCGGAAATGTTTGATGCAAAAGCCTGTATCGTACTAAATCCTGCAACCAATCTGTTTCGGAGAGGGACTGTATGTGATTTATAATATTGATATAAAAATTCCGACTTAAGTTTTGCCATATCAACACCCGATGGGCATTCTGTTTTGCAACCTTTGCATTGTAAACATAAGTCAAGAATATAAAATAAATCTTTGTTATCAAACCTGTTTTTTTTCTTATTATTATTTAGCACTTCTCTTAACATATTGGCTCGGGCCCTGGTTGTATTTTTCTCATCGCGTGTAGCCTGAAAACTTGGACACATTGTACCTCCAATTACAGATGATTTCCTGCAATCGGCAGATCCATTGCATTTTTCCGCCATCCGAACTATACCAAGGGTATCAGAAAAATCATATACCGTATCAAATTCGGGTGTTAGCCGTCCTGGAATAAAACGCAGGTTTGTATCCATGGGCGGTGTATCTGTAATTTTACGAATGTTAAATATTCCTTCAGGATCCCAGGTTTTTTTAATTTGCTTTAAAAGTTCATAATTTTCTTTGCCTATCATATAGGGTATAAACTCTCCCCTTAGTCTTCCATCGCCATGTTCACCACTAAGCGAGCCACCATATTTTTTTACCAGTCTCGAAATATCATCGGCCACAACACGAAATAATCTGACACCTTCTTTATCCTTCAGGTTAAGAATTGGTCTGAGATGAAGCTCACCAGTTGCTATGTGTGCGTAATAAACACAATTCAACCCGTTTTTTTTCAAGGTTTCGTTAAATTCTGCAATATATTGTGGCAATTTTTGGGGACTAACAGCCGTGTCTTCAATAACTGGTTGAGGTTTTGCATCACCTGGTATATTTGAAAGCAAGCCAAGTCCAGCCTTTCGCAAAGCCCACACTTTACTGATATCGCTACCATAAAGCAAGGGATAATGAAAACCGTATCCTTTTTGTTTGAATTGTTCAATTATTGTGTGGCTTTTTTCTTCAATCTTTTCTTTACTATCCTCGGCAAATTCTACACACAGAAGTGCTTCAGGTTCACCTTCCAGGAAAAACCGGTTCTTTCGGTGTTCTGCACTACTTAAAGTACAATCGAGTAAGAACTTATCAATTAGTTCTATGGCAACAGGGTTATGTTTCAAGGCTTCAATATTTGCCTCAAGTGCTTCAGCAATTGAATGATGGTGTACTACCAGTAACCCCTTGTGCTTTGGAGGAAGCGGAACAAGGTTCAGTTTGATCTCCGTTACAAATGCCAGAGTGCCTTCTGAACCACAAATCAAAGAACAAAAATTAAATTTTTTCCCTTCCGGATGAAAGGGTTGCATATGACTCAAAATATCTATTGCATATCCAGTGTTTCTTCTTTTTATTTCGGGGTCGGGGAATTCTCTGTCGATTCGTTGTCTTACCAGCGAATCATTCAACATTTCTTTAATTTGCCTGTATAGCTTACCTTCCATGGTATTCAAGGAACATTTTTCTTCAAATTCTTCAGTCGTTAATTCCTTGAAAATTACTTCTGAACCATCGCTTAAAAATGCCTTAACTTCCAGACAATGATCCCTGACACTTCCGTAAACTATGGAATGTGCACCACATGAATTATTTCCGAGCATTCCTCCCATCATACATCTATTTGATGTGGATGTTTCGGGACCAAAAAAGAGTCCGAGTGGTTCTAAAATTTTATTTAGTTCATCTAATACAACACCAGGTTGCAACCTTACCCAATGTTCGCCGGTATTTATCTCCAAAATGCTGTTCATATATTTCGAACAGTCAACAATAAGTCCACCGCCTACAACTTGCCCTGCTATAGATGTGCCAGCAGTTCTTGGAATTAGAGTAATATTATTTTTATTGGCAAAATCAATTGCCTTTTTTATATCTTTTTTATTCGCTGCAATCAATACGGCCAACGGTTTTTCTCGATATGCTGAAGCATCGGTTGAATAGATTGTTCTATATAAATTATCGATTTGTAAATCTCCTTCAAAAAATTCCGACATACCTATAAAAGCCTCGTCAAATCTATGTTCTTCCATGTTAAATAAAATCTTAATAAATTTACATCCACTTTTGCTTGCTAATTATTGAAATCATCAATAATTTGTAAATGGAAGTCAAAATTAACAAAAGATGAAAATAAAGTTGTACCTAATACCTATAAGTCTAATTATGATTATGAATAGTTGCCGGCATGATGAGTTGCCACCGCATATTGCTCTTGAAGATTTTTTTAAAAATCCAGAGAAATCTTCTTACAATATTTCACCCAACGGAAAATTTATCTCTTACCTGGCTCCATGGAAATCGAGACTAAACATCTTTGTTTCTGAAATAGGAAAAGATACAACAACACAAATTACTTTTGAAACAGAT
>JAHEEB010000083.1 GCA_024640925.1 Bacteroidota bacterium
CAACAATGATGTTCGTGCATTATATGAGGACTCCAAAGGACGTTTATGGATTGGTACCGGCAGTGGCCTGAATTTAATGAATACTGAGAATGGTACATTCAGAACTATTACAGTTAAAAATGGTTTACCCGGAAATATGATTAATGATATACTAGAAGATGGGCATGGTAATTTATGGATAAGCACAAATAGAGGTATTTCCAGGTTTAATCCGGAAAAGCAGGTATTTCGAAACTATGATATGACCGATGGGTTACAAGGTAATGAATTTAACTATACCGCTGCTTTGAAAACAACAGAAGGAGATTTTTATTTTGGGGGCAATAATGGCTTTAATGTTTTTAAGCCTGAGGAGATTCTCGATAATCCGCATGTTCCAGACATTATAATTACCAATTTTCAGATTGCAAACAAATCGGTTCCGTTTGTCAGGACAAAATTTCGGGGAAGCAAAATTAACCGTACGGTTTCTTATACCGACAATATCTTTCTCACACACAAAGAGAATATAATTAATTTTGAATTTGCAGTGCTCGATTGTAGCAATCCGACAAAGAACAGGTACAAATATAAACTCGAAGGATTTGATAAAGACTGGACAGAAGTTTCATCAAAAAAACGTTTTGCATCGTATACAAATTTAAAAGGAGGGACGTATCTTTTTCGGGTTATAGGTTCGAATAGCGATAATGTATGGAATAATAAAGGAGTAGCTATAAAAATAATTATTAAACCACCCTTTTGGAAAACTGTATGGTTTTTAACCCTATTGTTTATTGCATTAGCATACATTACATACAGGTATATCAAAAGGCGGCAGCAAAAACTAATAGAAGAGAAACAACTTCTTGAGGAGAAGATTAGTGCCGGAATGAAAGAAGTTGAGCTGCAAAAAATCGAAATTCTTAAAAAGGATGCTGAGCTTCAAAACAAATTCGAATCTGAAACCCTTCGGAATTGGGAAAATTCTGCGCATTTGCGCATAAGCCTTGTTATTAGCAAAAATAAGGACAATCTTAAAAATCTTTCAAAAAATTTAATTCTGGAACTTGTCGATTTGTTAAAAATAGAACAAGCTGCCTTGTATCTTTTAAACGAAGAAGATCAAACCGATCCTTTTTTGGAGGTAATGGCATCATATGATGCAGATAAAAATAGATTTGAAGGACGTAGGATAGAAATTGGCGAGGGTAATATTGGTACCTGCTTTAAAATTCTGAAGGTTATTAAAATTGATAATCTGCCCGAAGGCTATGCTAAATGTATGTCTGGTTTGGGTGAGCATACATTAAAACATATGGTAGTTGCTCCTTTAAGACTCGATGAATCTGCTATTGGAGTAATTGAAGTTTTATCGTTCAAACCAATCGAAGATTATAAAGCAGATTTTATTGAAAAAGCAGGGCAGACTCTTACCTCAATCTTATCAGCTCTTAAAGCAAAAGATCAATCAATGAAACTGCTTGAAAACCAGAAAATACTAACTGAACAGTCAGCAGCCCAGGAGGAGGAATTAAGACAAAATCTCGAAGAATTGCAGTCAACCCAGGAAGAGCTACAAAGACAAATGGACTCTGTTAATAAAGCCCAGGCTGAACTGACAAAAGAGAAAAGACTTATTGATACAATGCTGGATACCAGCATGGAAAAAATCTATTTTAAGGATTCGAAAAGTCGCTTTATAAAGGTTAGCAAGTCAATGGCAACAGCATTTAATGTAAAGAGTGCCGATGATTTATTGGGTAAAAGTGATTTCGATTTTTATACCGACGAACATGCCCGGCCAGCTTATGAGGATGAGATGAGAATTATAAGAACGGGCGAACCGATTATCGATAAGGTTGAAAAAGAAACTCATGCCGATGGAAGAGTTACCTATGTAAGTACAACGAAAATGCCAATTTACGACGAAAATCATATAATTACAGGAACATTCGGAATTTCAAAGGATATAACAGATTCTGTTTTATTGGAACACGAAACAAAAAAACAAAACGAACAACTTTTAGAGAAAGAAGAAGAATTAAAGAAGAATTTAGAAGAAATGCAGACGATTCAGGAAAAACTTGAGTTTGAAAACATTATGTTTTCAACCCTGATGGATAATATTGTCGCACGTATCACCTATAAGGACACCGAAGCACGCTACTTGCGCATTAATAAAACGAAATTAAATGCACTGGGATTTAAGGATCAATCGGAGGTAGTTGGGAAAACCGATCTGGATGTTTTTATTGATACCCATACCAAAGAGAGACTTGATAACGAGGTTAAACTAATTCGTTCCGGTACTTCTTCTTTTAATGTTGAAGAATTAATTAAACAAAAGGACAAAACTGTTTTTTGGGGCGACACAAACCGTATTCCTATCAGAAACAATGAAGGTGAGATTATTGGCGGACTGGTAATCACATGGGATATTACTGATAAAAAGAATTTACAATTTCAGCTGGAGCTCGCAAATACCTTGTTAAAACATCTCACTGAGAATTTGTCAGTAGTAATTTTTGATATTGATCAGAAAGGCAATATAAGTGAGATAGAAGGAAACGGGCTTAAAATATTAGAACCGAAAATAACAAAAAACACTTCTGAAAAACTTTATGAGCTCTTTCCTGAAATTAAAAAAGTTGTGATGGATGAAAAAAGTAAAGATACCAATGAATTTTCGGGCCAGATAAAACCGGACAAAATTAAATTCAACTATAAAATTTTGCTCATTAAGAGTAAAAAAACATCGGATGGGTACTCAGGATATATTTTGTTGAAACCAAATTAATAAATTAAAGAAAAGTTTCCCAAATCAATTCTTGTTACTTATTTATCCTCATAAAAAACTCTTCTTTATACGAATCGCCTACAGGTATTAACTTTTCGCCTATTTTAATCCGGCATCGTTCTATCGATTCTATTTTCGGAATGGATACTATCCATGATTTATGTACCTGTATAAATTGTGCTGCTGGCAATTGTTCCAACAGCGATTTAAAACTTTGCTTTGTCATTATTTTCTTTTCGGGCAGATAAATCCGCAAATATCCCTGCATCCCTTCGACATACAATATGTCATCTACCGGAATGTTTTCGATTCGGTATTCGGTTTTTACAAAAATATTTTTTACAGTCACCTCTCCATTCTGTCGTTTCTGAACATCATCGTAGACTTTGTTTGCTGCTGCCAGAAAACGCTCGAAAGAATAGGGCTTTAACAGATAATCGAAAACCCTGAGTTCATAACCTTTCAGTGCATATTCGGCATATGCCGAAGTAATTATTACATACGATTTTAAAGGAATGGTTTCCAGTAACTGAATTCCTGTCAGATGTTCCATTTGTATATCCAGAAAAATAATATCTGCGTTGTTGGTCTTAAGAAATTCCAAGCCCAGCAAAGGATTTTCAAAGGTATTGACCAAATCGAGGAAAGGTATCTTTTGTATAAACCCTTTCAGCTTATCTACAGCCAAAGGCTCATCTTCAATTATAATGCACGATAGCTTCATAGGTCAATTCTCAGTTCAACGTTAAAAGTAGGACTTTCGTTTTTAATATTCAACGAATAGTTCTCTGCATATAACAAATCAAGACGCCTTTTAACATTGCATAAGCCAAGGCCACCAGTTTTGTTATTTGCCGTTTTTTCCTGGCTGTAATAATTCACACAGGTAAATAACACCGATTTTGCATTACAGAAAACCGAAATATCAATCACCGGGTAAATCCCTTTATCGGTCGAAAATTTAAAAGCATTTTCGATAAAAGGGATGAACAGCATGGGCGCTATCTGTTCACCTCTGCAACTATCCGGAAAAGAAACCCTGATGTAGTCAGGATTCCGGAAACGTAACTGTTGCAGGCGGATATAATTCTTCAGATAGTTAATTTCTTTCTGTAAAGGAACTGTATCGGTTTTTGTTTCATAAATCATATACCTGAGCATTTCCGAAAGCGTAATAAGGGCAGCAGAAGCATTATCGGGTATCGAGTGAATAAGTGAATCGATATTATTCAGAGTATTGAATAAAAAATGCGGGTTCACCTGCGATTTAAGCAATTCCAGTTCATTCTTCAGGTTCTTGTTTTCCAGTTCTGTTTTCAGCTGAATATTGGAAAACCATGTTTCAAAGCCACGAACAAGAATTCCGGTCTGCAAAATAATGAATGTTCCGGCAATCGGAGGTCCGAACACATGAAGATCGAGCAAATTAAAAGAATGATAAAAAATCTTATGTACCAACAAGAAGACGATGGTAATTGCAATGCTCAATAAAACTGAAAAAAAGAGATAGAGAAAAAATTGTTTTCTCTCAAAAAAACGGATGAAATAGAAATAGAAAAGATAAAATGCCACAGCTGCCCAAGCGAAATTAATGAAATAATGAGGATTGATATTACTAAGCAGAGGCCATTCATCGCCATGTTGAAGAACGCTTACAGCCAGGGAAAACGACCCAAAAACCATCCAGTAAATCGCATGAATAAGAATCTTCAAAATGGGCTTCATATGGTTATATTTTGTTCCATCATAAAGTTATTGTTTTTAAGACATTATCCTTGCCTTTGTGGTTTTCCTCCATCACTAAGACTCAAAGATACACTAAAATGGATCCAGAACTCAACCTGGCTGCGTTGTTAGACCTGCCAGCGTTGTTGAAGGAATTACCTGTTTACTAAGATAATTTCCCTTTGTGAATCTTCGTGCCCTGGTGCCTTTGTGGCTTTCATTTGCCACCAAAACAAAAAAACACCAAATAATAGCGAATCGTAATAAACTGATATTTTGTGATCTTTGTGCCTTCATAAAACCTTAACAAAATGTCATCGATTTTATTTGAATACCACGATTCATAAATCTGAAACAAATAAACTCGAACAAAGCTGCAAACAAAATAATGTACGCAAATGGATTATTCCACATGGTAGCGACAGAACCTACACCAATAATAAGCATCAGTGCAATACTCACCTTAAGAATTCGTAGAAAACCTGAATGAATCCCGATCTGACGTAAAATATAATATTGTAGCCAGCCGATAAAAATAACAGCTATACCGGAGCAGACAAACATAAAGGAACAAGTCAGAAGCTGGGGCGTTTTAAGCACACTCAACGAGGGGATAATTAATGGTGTTGCACAGCAGTGTATAATACCTAATATAAGTACTATTATACTGCCAATTTTAAGACCTTTTTGAGCTATCATAGTTATTGTTTTATACGTTTTGTAAATAGAGGAACAATGAAAAGTACCATTGGTACCAGGCACATCGCAACAATAATGATTGATCCTGATCCCGAAAAACCAAATAAAGTAAATTCAGTTACTATTCGTAAGAGGTAAAATACAGAAAATAGAAGAAGGACACTGCTGCCAATCTTGCTTTCGATAATTTGTTTAGGTTGAAAAAGCGCTACTACTGACATAAAACCAATTATTAAAATAATGAGATAATGGTAAGTGAGCATAATAGCCCGATCTAATTGAGACAAGCAACTAAGCGAGGTTTCCCAATGAAACATCCGGTTAAACAAGCTGTGAGACACAGTAAAAAAAGCACAAACAATTCCGGCAATCCGAATACAAATAATTGAAGCTTTCATATTGATTCCTTTTTTAATATTAATAATCTCAGACATTTTTTTCCTTATGTTTTGCATTCTTATCAAAATACCGACCCTATCGGCATTCTAACCCTACGAGGGTTTCATATTGAGGTGGTGTTCTAACTTTCTCATTTTCGATTTCATAATTAAAACATGGAAAGGTTGGATTAGAAAGAAATAAGCTCTTCCGAAAAAGTTAGTATACCTGACAATGGTTGTCGCTTTGATTTGTGTAAGGCTGGAAAGTGGTTCTATTTCCAGGGATAACCAGCCGGAAAGATGTTTGTCTGTACCTCCGAGAAGAATTTCTTTACTGTTTAACCCGACAATTTGAAAGAAAGATACAAAATCGCCTTCTTTCAGATCGTTGAAGTTTGGTTTCTGGGGCAATATGTCGATTTCCAGGCCAAAAGGTTTCACCAGCAGGTTTCTCAGTTTGAATAAGAATTTTACCCAACCAATATCGTTGAAAAAAGTAATTTCGAGGAGATCTTCAAAAGAGACCGGATTTTTTGTTCTGACAATTACCGAAAACTGATCGGCATAATCGGGACACTGGCAATACTTTGTCACCAGGGAATCTTTGGAATATGTTTTTTGAAATTTTATCATGGCAAAAGTGAATAATGAATATAACCATGAAGCAAAAATGACAAGGAAACCCGCCGGAAGCAAAAAAAGTTAACGAACTGGCAATATTTGGAAACGAATGTGGAATTCTTTTCCAAACCAGAATTTCATTCAAAGCCATCTGATAAATCATTTAAATCAGCTATAATCTGTGGTTCAGACTTTTTTGTTTAACCCTACGAGGGTTTAAAAGCCTCGTTGGGCTTTATGTTGCGTTAGTTCAGAAGCTAACTTCCATTTCCTAAATCGATTTCTCCCACCCTACAGGGTGAATACGAGGTTGACATGTTGCCCGGGGCGATACCCAGGGTTATGGTGTCAAAGGCTTTCAGCCTAGTTGCACAGAATTTTCATAATATCGTGGTTAATTTAATTTATAGGTTGTCAGAGCTTCGGCTATTTGATGACAGAATACCATAAGCTGTTATTTATAGGAGACAGCCTGTAAGGCTGACAGGACATAGCCCGGGGTGCAGCCCGGTGAACAAGAAACAGGGACGTTCGGGTTATCCAGGCTGTAAGCCTGGGAGAAATAATAATGCCTGCCAAAATATCTGCCTGCTCAGTGTCATTCAAATTGCCAATCTGATAAATCACCTAAATCTGCTATAATCTGCGGTTCAGACTTTTTCTCCACAAAAAAGCCCGCTTCACAGCAGGCTTTTACTTTAATAAAGCTTTTTTTTAGAGCTTAACCCTGATTATTGGTGGTTCTGGATCATCATTTCCGCCTCTTACCATGAGCATATCCTTGGCAGAAAGATTATTTTCAAACTTCAACGTTGCTTTTTTCTGAACCGGGGTTTCTGATTTTGATGTTTTCATTTTTTGTGGATTTTAAGTGTTTATGATTACAGGCTATCACCACTTGTTGTGTGGCGTAGTTTATTCTATATCAATCGACAATACTTTTGATAATCCAATTCGTATCTCATCCATTATCGAATCAGATAACTCTCCAATTCTTTTAACAAATCTATCCTGTGATACTGAGCGAACTTGAAAACAGTCAGCAGAGGAATCTTTCATTAATCCATTTTTACTATTTGGCTCAATTTTTACCATCCAAGGGGCTATCTCATACTTTTCTTTCCAATCTGTAACAGGCACAATAATTTTTAGTGGTAACTTCCCCAATGAATTATCATTTACAATTATTGCAGGCCGGATCTTTTTAATCTCCGCTCCAATGGTCGGATCAAGGTTTATCAACCAGACTTCATTTTGTTTCATAAAATCCTTCAAAATCAAGGTTGGTAAAAACAGTCAATTCTGTATTGGTTTTGTAATCTAAAAGTAAGGCATCAGCTGCTTCTTTCATATTATTTTCATCCTCTTGTTCCCGAATAGAACGCATTGTTTTTTCAACCACATAAATTCTTTTGGAAACAGGTAATCTTTTAATTTCTTTAATTATATCACTTGTCCTCATGGTTAATAATATTTCTTTTGCAAGATACAAAAAATAATCATAGTTAGATTAAACTCTCATTGCTTCAGGGTCTTCAACTATAATGTAAAAGCTTTACGAAGGTTTTAAACCCTCGTAGGTTTTTCTTCGAAGATGAACTATTCTTTAAAGAAATAAGACAGTTTGTATTTTCAGCTTTTTAAAGAACACTCTTTCTATTCCCGAAATCGATTTCTCCCACCCCTACAGGGTGAATACGAGGTTGACATGTTGCCCGGGGCGATACCCCGGGTTATGGTGTCAAAGGCTTTCAGCCTAAGTAGTGCAGTAAAAAAATGGTGTTGTGTTTTTAATTGAACAGAATGTCCGGGCTTCGGGCTGTATTTTCCAAACTATTAGAGAAATCGTGGTTAGACTGAATGATAATTGTTATTTGATGCCAGAATACTACTATAAGCTTTTATTTATAGGAAACAGCCTGTAAGGCTGGCAGAACAAAACCCGGGGTGAAACCCCGGGATTAAGAAAAACGGATGGTTCAGACTTTTTCTCCACAAAAAAGCCCGCTTCACAGCAGGCTTTTACTTTAATAAAGTTCTTTTCTCAGGGTTTAATTCTGATTATTGGTGTTTCTGGATCATCATTTCCGCCTCTTACCACGAGCATTTCTTCGGTAGAAAGAATGCTGATTGAACTCAACCCTGTTTTTTTCTGAATTTTGTTTTCTGATTTTGATGTTTTCATTTTTTTTGAGAATTAAGTGAATTTAAATTCGGACAAGTACCACTTGCCTTGTAAATATTGAATGCAATTTAAATTTTTATTTCTGATAATTCTAATGTTTTTTAGGATTGTTTTAGACAGTAGAAAGTGATGGGGTGATGAGTGATGGGTTATGGGTTATGAATTATGAGTGATGAATGATGAGTGATGAGTGAAGAGTGACATTGCAAATTGTGGAAACTTCTATCTGTAAATGTATCGGGATGAGCTGCCGGACATAAATATTGCGCTGGTATTGAAGGGAAGGGGTGAAAAGTTCGGACAATTTTGTTTATAATTTTTTATTCTTTTCTCACTAGAAATTACTATGTTAGTGCATATTTATATTTGTTCGTATAAAAAAACAAACCTATGGGAAAAGTAAGAATTTACATGAAAGTAATTGACGGTGTTATTAATTACCGCGACAGTGAATCGAATTATGGAACCTCCATTACAACTCTTGTTAAACCAGGTGACACTGTAATCTGGGAAAGGGATCGCAATTCCGGTATTTCCAAAATAGAAGAGGTTTCTGTTGAGGGCCAGGAAAGCTTTTTTGACAAAAAACCTAAGAAAGGCTTTTTAACATCGTGGAAAGCCAGTGTAAGACAAGATGCTACAGGTCAGGTTACTTATAAACCTTATGTAAAAGATAACACTGCTGTAAAGGCTGAATTTAAAAGCACCGGAGAAACAGCCAAACAATTGAATGATCCTGATGGACCGGTAATCAGAGTAAAGCCATAAAGATGGGTTTTTATAAAATCAAAGCCTATCTAATAGGCTTTGTTTTATGTATATCGACTTTTATTTATTCACAAGATCAACGACTTGCTGATAGTCTGATATTAATTTTAAATAGTTCTCCACCTGAAGATACAATCAGGTTAGAATTATTAAGGAATATTTCATTTAATTTTACAAATCCTGATTCAACCTTATTTTATGCTGACAGGCTTATTTCTTTAGCTTCTTCAAAAAAGGCCAACAAATATATTTGTTGGGGCTATTATCTCAAAGGTGATGCCTTGAGACAAAAAGGCAGACCAGGTGATGCTTTGAAATCATTTTTCCTGAGTGCAAGAAATGCTGAAAACATAAATTACAAAACAGGACTTGGAGTGGCTTATTTGGCTATTGGTAGTGCTTATTCTGCCTCTAAGAACAATCAAAACTCAATATTATATTACAACAAAGCAATAAAAATATTGAGAGAGACTAAAGATTCTATGGCGCTTGCAAGTGCACTACTCAATTTGGGTACAAACTGTTTAGACTTTTTCAATCCAGATTCTGCTATGATATTTTATCTTGAATCAGAAAAAATATTTAGAAATCTAAATTATGAAATCGGGACAGCATACTGCCTTGGAAATATTGGAAGAGCTGCAATGAAACAAGGCAATTATAAATTAGCTGAAAGGAATATTTTTTCAGCTCTTGAAATTCTCTCAAAATATGATGATAATTATTCCATAGCTGCTTTTTATTCATGTTTA
>JAHEEB010000652.1 GCA_024640925.1 Bacteroidota bacterium
AGTCACTTTAAGTAGTATAGCTCATCGAGGCGCTGTTATCGACTTTGATAATTTCAAACTTGAAAAGCCTTATAACAATTGGAGAGAATATGGACAAAGCAAATTAGCAGACCTTATTTTTACACTTGAATTTGAAAAAAGGCTTAGAAACAATGGCTATCAAATAATGTCACTTGCTGCACATCCTGGTTTCAGTAAAACCGACTTACAAAAGTATATGGACAAAGATATGCTTGATTCACTTGAATTAATGACGGCAAAAGAAGGAGCTCAACCAACTTTAGCTGCTTGTTTACGACCAGATGCAAAAGGAGGACAGTATTGGGGGCCTGATGGGCCAAATGAGCAGAAAGGCAAGCCTGCATTAGCAAAAATAGATTCGGTGGCACTTGACGAAAAACTCAATGCTAAATTATGGGATTGGGCAAAGAAAATAACAGAAGCGAATTTCCCATTTTAATTTTAACCTTTTTATAATGAGAAATTAGAATAGAAATAATGAAGAGGTTAATAAATAACTATTGCCAATAAATGGTATATTGCATGCGGGTTTTTAGAGGTTCTTCCCGATGTACATCGATGTGCATCGGGAAGGCTCGTAAAATAAGTCGGTGTACCCTGATAGGAAATCGTCTCCATATCATCAGCGATACTCTAAATATTTCAACATGAAGAAAAAAATATCCATCTTGCTAATACTGATTTCATTCAATTTATATGCGATAGATTTGAAAGAAGAAGAAATTAGAGCAAATGTTCAAGAATGCAAACTTAATCTTGACAAATTGACTGCAACTTTGAATAAAACCTATATTCTCACTTGCAACAGGAGCATATGAAAAAATGATAAATTACTATTATAAGAATTTCAATAAATATGAAATTGAAGAATTGATTAATTTTTATAAAACACCAACAGGAATAAAATTCATAAAAACAAATGGATTGTTGAGTTTTAAGCAAATTGGATTAATAGTTGAAACAGAAAAAGAAAATAATAATTAACGACATACAATGAGAAAAACAGTTTCATTACTAATGGTATTAATATGTTTTATATTGAAAGGTCAGGCTCAGGAAAGAGTAGTATTAACATCAGACAGTGTAAGGTTATATGTAAAAGTTAAAGGGACAGGAACACCTTGCTTGTATTTACACGGAGGACCAGGTTCGGGTAGCTACTGGCTTGAAAAATACTTTGGAGATTATTTGGAACAACACTTTCAGATGATTTATCTGGACCAACGGGGTGTATGCCGATCATCTTCGCCTAAAGAGAAAGACTATTCATCGGATAGAATGATACAAGACTTTGAAGAAGTAAGAAAGGCACTGGGAATTAAAGAATGGTTAACCTTGGGACATTCATTCGGTGGTATACTTCAAATGGCTTATATTGAAAAATATCCTCAATCCATCAAAGGAATGATAATGATAAACTGTACGCTAAACATGAAAGAAAGCTTTTGTAACAGTTGGATACCAAAAGCAGCAGAATTTGCCGGCGTAAGCTATACTTTACCTAAAACCGACTCTCCGGATTCCATATTAAACAAAATGATGGAAGTTGCCAAAGGTATGGATGAAAAAGGAGTAAGATGGAAAATGGCATATTCTTCGCAAAAAAATGACAGTATAATGAATTCAAGCTATAAAGAAATTCCAAACTGGAACAACAGTTTTAGTTCTGTGGCTCTTAGTATTAAAGATTATTGGAATGATTATAGAAAGGAGACCTCTCAAATAAAAATTCCTGTTTTATTTTTCTATGGCCATACGGATTGGATGGTTGGATCTAACCATTACATGAACGTTAAATTTCCTGACATGATACTTTGGGGCAGTGATGTTGGACATATGCCTTTTTTAGAGAGTCGTGATGATTTAGAAAATGCAATAGATAATTACATTGTTAAATACAATTTTTAAGATTAATAAAATCACTAAAAAATAAAAAGATTTGAAAAACGAAATAGAAAACTGTATGAAATATATTGTTACTATTTGTTGTGTTTTCTGGGGTTTCCTTGTTTTAATTCAACAATCATGAAATATTGAAGATGGGAGTGGGGTATGGCCAAAAGAGGAAAGATACTATGGAACAAACGAAACAGGTTTTAGCGGTTTACCGGGTGGATATAGATCTCATAACGGAAAATTTTATAATATCGGAGGATATGGGGTATGGTGGAGTTCCGTTAGATTAAACTCCGGCGAAAGTTTTGTGTGGATGCTTAGTTGTGATAATAACATAATTGAGAAAAGTACATTAATAACAAATTGTGGCGCATCGGTAAGGTGTGTATCTTACTGATTCTTTATAAATATATGTTTTTACATTGAAAGTTTTTGAGATTAAGTATGAAACGATACAATATCATATTTACACGAGATTCAAAAGTTCTTTTGAGTTCAAAAAAATACAAGGACTGGAAAGAAATACAGGATATGTATGAAAACTACATGACATCTTTAGATTTTGATACATTGGATGAAATATCGGATTACTTAATAAGCGAGTACAAACTATCAGGAGAGAAAGCTGATAATCTTGTAAAGCCTATAAATGGATTAATAAATAAAACAATAGAATTAAATTTTTGACAATGACATGAGGTTTGTTGATTTGAAACCGACTAATATGGATTATTTTTTGAAAAATTAGTACGTTGTTGGAAGATCTCGGAGAGTTTGGTATATTGTGGGAAAATTTTATTTGCTAAAAATGAAAAGAGGGGCAGAGAAATTAGTTTTGTGCAATATTGCAACCCATATCTTAATATAATGAACAATAAAAAATCAGATAAACCATGACAAGAAATATTTATGAAAGCTTACTTCAATTAGCTGTTGTACTTCCTATGATTTTATTTTTTTTAAAAAAGTATGATAAAGAAAATATTAAAAAGATTTTAGTTTTCAGTTTAGTTTTCTTCTGTTACCAACTATTATTAAACCTTCCTAATCATTATAGCTTTCTTAAAATTATAAACGGAAGTTGGAACTGGAATGGGAAAATATTGGGGATTCTGTTCGGAATAATATGTTATTTTTTATTTCGTCATTTATTCATTGATTATGATTTTTTTACATTAAAGCAAGATAAAACTAATTTTAAAAGAGCTTCGATTGTCTCTGTAATAGTGGTTTTATGCGCAACAATCATATGGTGTATTTTTGGAAAAACAGAGTTTAATATAGAATCGCTGGCATTTCAATTAACATTGCCTGGAATTGATGAAGAAATAATGTATCGGGGCATTTTATTAGGACTTTTAATGTCTGGGTTGAAAGGTCAGGTAAAATTTATCGGAAATCCGGGTTTACTCATTTCATCTGTTTTATTTGGAATAATCCATGCATTAAAACTGGATGAAGGTTTCACACCAGATTTCAATCTGATTTATTTTCTTCAGACAGGGCTTGCCGGATATGCCTGGGGTTGGGTAACGATTAAAAGTAGAAGTATTGTTTTAGCGATCATATCTCATAATTTAAGTAATTTCTTTGGAACGCTTGCTATGATGATAAAATAGATACAGATCCACCAGCGTAAGCTGACGGAATGAACCTTTCACACCAAGATACGTGCGGATCTGATTATTTGTGAGAGCTTTGCTGTTCGTATAGTGTTTCATTAAACAATAAGGAATAGCTTTGTATAAAAAAAGATTCCGATAAATTTGATGATTTGAAGGCAAAAATAATTGT
>JAHEEB010000653.1:0-2138 GCA_024640925.1 Bacteroidota bacterium
GTTAATAAATGAATGGACTAAAAATGGAAGAAGGTTTTTCCATTATAAGATGAATGAACCTATCTGGAATTTCTATCCGTTTATGAGTGCTAAATACGAGGTGCTTAAAGATAAATATGAAGATGTTGATATAGCAATTTATTACCATAAAGGACATGAGTACAATCTTGATAAGATGGTGAATGCTATAAAAAAGACCATTGCTTATTGTAATAAATATTATAACAAATTTCAGCATAATTCAATACGAATTGTTGAGTTTCCCAGGTATAGCCAATATGCACAGTCATTTGCAGGCACTATACCATTTTCCGAAAGTATCGGGTTCATTGTCGATGTTGATGATAAAGATGATATTGATGTCCCATTTTTTGTTGCATCGCACGAAGTAGCTCACCAATGGTGGGCTCACCAGGTTTGTGGTGCCGACGTTAAAGGCAAAACCATGCTGGTGGAGTCTTTAGCCGAATATACCGCCCTTATGGTGATGCTTAAGGAATATGGAAGCAAACAGACTGGCAAATTCATGAAATATGAGCTTAACAGGTATATGATGGGACGTGCCACAGAAAAGAAAAAAGAATCTGCACTCTATCTGGTAGATAATCAGGGTTATTTGAGCTATCAGAAAGGGTGTTATGCTTTCTATAACATTATGGATTTTGTTGGTGAGGATACGTTGAATAAAGCTCTATCCCGATTTATTCACGATTATGAATATCGTCCCGCACCTTATCCCACATCACTCGATCTATTAAGGTATGTGAAACAGGTCGTTCCAGATTCGCTTCAATACCTTATAACTGATTGGTTTGAGACTATCACTGTTTATAAAAACCGCACCGACTCAGCTAGTTATAAAAAAACTCAAGACGGAAAATATAAGGTTTCTCTTTATACTACCTGTGAAAAATTCCGTGCAGACAGTCTTGGTAAAGAGGCTCCATTAAATCTGAACGACTGGATAGAAATCGGAGTTTATTCGAAAAATGGAAAGGCTGATTCACTGATATATCTGAAAAAAGTCCTGGTTACTTCAAAAAATCCCAGGTTTGATGTTATTGTTGATCAAAAACCCATAAAAGCAGGAATTGACCCTATGTTTAAACTTGTTGACAGAAACTGGCAGGATAATATTAAATCTTTAAAAAACTGAGAACTTGTAAGTAATAAAAGATTCAGTAATAGTTAAGAATTCTTTACAACACATTTGATTTATATGAATTCTTTTTAATTTCGTAGTATATTAAAAACCTAATAAAAATGAGTGCATCAGACAAATTCAAACAGGTAGTTACCAATTCATATACTTTTGAGGGAAAAACAATATTGTTAGGTTCTGGTATTGTCGACAATGACTATCAGACAGGTTGCAAAGTAACCATTCCACTACGTACTCTAAACAGACATGGATTGATTTCGGGTGCAACCGGCACAGGTAAAACAAAATCTCTTCAATTGCTTGCCGAAGGCTTATCTGATTCAGGTGTACCAGTTTTGCTGATGGACATAAAAGGCGATTTAAGTGGGATGGCTTGTGCAGGCACAGCAAACGATTCTATTACCAAACGTGCTTCACAGATTGGCTTTGACTGGTCTGCAAGCCCTTATCCTGTTGAACTTATGAGTATATCAGAAGAACCAGGTGTAAGATTAAGAGCCACTGTTTCTGAATTTGGCCCTGTTCTTCTGGGAAATATCCTGGGCTTGAATGAAACCCAACAAAGCGTTCTTTCTCTTGTATTTCAGTATTGCGATGATAAAAACCTTCCTTTGCTCGACCTGAAAGATTTGCATACTGTTTTTAAATATATTCAGGGACAGGGTAAAGCTGATTTTGATGCAGCATATGGTTTGGTGCAATCTACTTCTGCCGGATTGATTATGCGTAAAGTACTTGAAATTAGCCAACAGGGAGGTGATAAGTTTTTTGGTGAACCTTCGTTTGAAGTATTGGATTTGCTTAGAAAAGATAAAAACCAACGTGGCTTTGTTAATATTTTGAGATTAACCGACATACAAACAAAACCCCAGCTTTTCAGTGCTTTTATGCTCTGTTTGCTGGCAGAGATTTATCAGAAATTTCCTGAGCGTGGGGATATGGAAAAACCCGAACTGGTTATCTTTATTGATGAAGC
>JAHEEB010000653.1:2148-3705 GCA_024640925.1 Bacteroidota bacterium
AAACTAATACGATCCAAAGGAGTTGGTATATTCTTTATTACACAACTTCCTACTGATGTGCCCGAATCGGTTTTGAGTCAGCTCGGTTTAAAGGTACAACATGCTCTGAGAGCTTTTACTGCGAAGGATCGGAAATCGATTAAACTGGTTGCCGAAAACTATCCTCCCACAGAATTTTATAAAGTGGAAGATGCATTAACGCAACTCGGTATTGGCGAGGCTTTTGTTACTGCTCTGAATGAGAAAGGTATTCCTACTGAACTCGTACATACATTAATGGCTCCTCCAAGATCCAGAATGAATATTCTGACTCCCGATGAAATAAAAAGTATAGTCAATGGCTCTGAGCTTGCCTCTGAGTATAATATTGATATCGACAAGGAAAGTGCATTTGAAATTTTAAGTGAAAAACTTGAACAGCCTGTTGTTAAACCTACCCAAAAAGTTGAAAGACAAAATGTTCCAACTTCCAGACCTTCTGGTAAGAAAAAATCATCCTTCGAAGAAATTTTAGGAAGCCCTGTTACAAAATCTATTGTACGCGAAGTAACCAGGGGTTTGTTTGGTGTACTAACCGGCTCTTCCAGTCGTTCAAGATCAAGATGGTAATTTAGGAACACAGAAGTCTTAAGACTTAACAAAAAAATTTGCAAATAGTAAAATATCTTCTAACTTTACCGGTAAAGTAAAAGAAAAATGAGTGTTATCAGGCTACAGGATATCGCTGATAAGCTTAACATTTCTAAGGTTGCCGTATCGAAAGCATTACGCGATCATCCCGATATTTCCGAAGACCTTAAAGTCAAAGTTCGGCTTATGGCTAAAGAAATGGGGTATGTACCAAATACACTGGCCAAGAGCCTGAAAACGCGAACTACCAATACAATTGGGGTAGTTGTCCCCAATATTACCAATCCATTTTTTGCTCATACTGTAAACGGAATTATTAGCTATAGCTCTGATAATAAGTATTCTACTCTTATAACAATCTCAAATGAAGATCCAAATATTGAAAACCTTAATATTAAAAATCTTCTCTCTCTCCAGGTCGATGGCTTGTTGATTTGTATAACACACAATACCAACAGCAACAAGCTTGTTGAGAAATACCAAAATGGTCGTGTGCCTGTTGTTTTCTTCGATCGCTTGCCCGAATGTGAAGATATTTCGGGTGTTAGTTCGGATCAGACCAATGCAGCATATAGTACAACAAAATACCTGGTTGAATTGGGATATCAAAAAATTGCTTTTATAAATGGTCCAACAAAGTTGGACATATCGAAGAAGCGATTCGAAGGTTTCTCAAATGCCTGCTCTGAACTGAAACTCAATATAAATAATGCATGGATTAAAAATGTTCATCTGAATAAAGATGATAGTGAAATAGCCTGCAACCAGATTTTATCAGACAATAATCTGCCTGAAATTATTTTTTGTGTGAATGATCAGGTTGCTGCAGGTGTTTACAGGGCAATTTACAATAAGGGACTGAAAATTCCAGATGACATTGGTGTAATTGCATTCGGGCATAAGGAATTTGCCAATAGCCTCACCCCT
>JAHEEB010000654.1 GCA_024640925.1 Bacteroidota bacterium
GTGGTGGAACTGTTGATAGTTATTGGAAAATTGGTGGCTCCGAGAGGTATCCATCTATTACAGTTAAAATATACGACCGCTGGGGTATTTTGATATATGAATCTAAAAGAGGTTATCCTATACCCTGGGATGGCAAATCGTTTAATGGAAAAGACCTGCCTATGGATGCCTATTATTATATAATTAATAAGGGTGATGGTTCAAAAGATATAGTAGGCAGCGTAACATTGATCCGGTAATTCCAAAAGTATGTTTAGTAGTGTTGTAACCATTTGGAGCGATTGTAGTTATCTCCTAATTTTAGTGCTACCATTAATTCATGAGAGCCGCCTGAGTTGTTTATAATCCCCTTTGTTCCATAATCAAAAGAGTACCCAATAAACAATCGTTCAATTTTACAACCAACCGATGCAATATAAGCACCACCAGTCCGATAAGCCACTCCTGCCCAATATTTATTTTCATATAATAGTTTTACAGACGCATCCATTTGTAGTCGCCATTCTTCAGAAGTTTTTAAATAAGATGATGGTTCTAAAACAAACCGATCATTCAGTTCGAATTTATATCCGCCAATTAAATAGAAATGACGATAGATTACAAAATTGTTTGTTTCATAATTTTGAAAGTGCACAGAACTTTGAGCTAACTGCAAGACGGACAAACCCACAAACAAATTCTTAGTTGTATAATAAGTTCCAATATTAAAATCAGGAAGATAGACCAACAAATTATTATTCCATAACAAATTGTTTTGCTGTTCTGCATCTGATAGTGATTCAGTATTTACTTTGAATTGCATTAAGCTAAGTGAGGCACCTAATGAAAATTGATATTCCCTTGTTGAAATATGGTAAGCATATGAAATGAATGTACTGGTTTGATCGATAAGTCCTGCACGATCAAAATACAGTCCGCCAGCCAGTCCTATTCTACTCGATTGAGTATACCGGCTTTTAGCCGAACGTTTTCTCTTATTGCCCGATTGTCTTAATAACCGGGTTTGAACACTTAATGTTCCATTGAGGGGAGCTCCTTCTACACCAACCCATTGTGCCCTGTTTGTAAGATTTATGGTTGTACTTCCTTCTGCACCAGCTGCAGCAGGATTAAGTAGGTACGCATTAAAGGTATACTGACTAAAAAGAGGATGTTGTTGTGGTAATGCCGTTTTATTATAAAAGAATGAAAGAATACTCAGAACAATAATTTTTGCGAATTTTTGAATATTACTTTCTAAAATGGCCATAATGAATATTGTTGGTATACAATTGTTTATTGAGATATTTTGTAAGTGTAATTACTAATTTATTACTGTCAATTAGTTGAATGAATAATTAACTATCATATAGGATTATACGAGATTCTAGGAGGAATAAAGAGATTAAAAAGGTGATCTGTGTTACCTTAAACAGTAGATATTACACATTTAATGTTAATGATATGATCTTTGATATTTAGACGAAGAAACATACCAGAGCGACTCTCTATACATTTTTAATCCGGAAGCTCTTTTTAGTTAAAATTTCGGACAAGGAACTGCTCCATAATGTTTTTTGCGTGAGAATTTATTTTTTTCGAATTTATAAATAAGCGCTATTTCATTTGCTCCTCCTGTGTAAGTAATTAACGATGAAATAGTAAAATCGTAACTATAAGAGAAAGTAATTTTATCAAATTCTAGTCCGCCCAAAAGTGTAATAGCATCGCGGGTTTGTGTATTTTGTATTATAGGAACACCCCTGTACCAGAACCCAACCATAAATGGATGCTGTTTGTAATAAATTCCCATATCCAATTGTTCCATATGAGCTTGGTCTCTAAACTGAAAAGCTAAAGAAAAACTCTTCTCCAATTCATTTAACAACTCTTCTTTTAAAATTATTTTATATCCCCCATAAACTGATGCTTTTAAAGGAAGGTATCTGTTATTATCTACTAGCGATCTGTTTAATTTCATCAAATGATCAAATGATACTCCTAACCAGTATTTTTCCCCAAAAACAAGCACAGATGAAGAAAAGTCAGCATGTCCTTTTGGATTTGCAGGCAGATTTTCGACAGTAGTTGGCATTTCCGTATTTCCAATATATTGATCGGCAAATTTTAAAGAACTATAATTGATGTTTCGTTTTGAATATTGAATTGAAAGTCCAGGTTGAATAAAGAAATTCCGTGCTGCAATAATTCTGTATGAGTAATTTAAACCAGCCATAGTTGTAACCATTTTTTTACCACCAGCTCTGTCATGCATAAGCATTAGGCTCACACCGCTTCGATACCGATCGAAATAATTATCGAACGAAAGGGCATAGGTAACATACCTTCCGGCGAGCTTGGGCCATTGATCACGGTAGTTGGCAAATATTCTGGGTTGTTCTGCTACTCCAGCCATCGAAGGTCCCAGGAATATCGGGGCAGCATAAAATTGTGAAAATTGCGGATCCTGCGCAAAAAGAACAATGCAACTTGTTTGTATTATGAGAAGTGTAACTATTTTTTTCATACCAAAAACTTTTGAAAATTATAAATTCCTCAGAAGCATAAAATCTCCAACGAATGTAAATTCCTTTCCACTGTTGTATCTGCCGCTTATTTTATAAACATATACATCTTCAGGCATAAGATCATCCTTGTAATATCCATCCCAGCCTGTTTCAATGTCATTACTTTCAAAAAGCAGCACTCCCCAACGATTATAGATTTCCATCTTATAATTTTCGATATCGCCTATTAAAACAATAGGATAGAATATATCGTTGCTATAATCATTTCGGTCATATCTTCCATCAGATGAACCGGCAGGGTTTGGAGTAAATGCCGAGGGTATTTTAATTCTTGATGTTTCAATTACATGTATAACATTGTTTAGTACCAACGAGTCAACACACTCATGTTCGCTTATAACTGCTAAACTGATTGAATAATATCCGGTATCGGAATAAGTATGAGCAGGGTTTTGCTCATCAGAAGTTGAGCCGTCTCCAAAGTTCCAACGGTAGATTGAACCTCCTTCGGAATAATTAAAGCAACGGAGCGATTCTTCCGGAATATAGATTTCATCTGAGGCAACATTAAAGTTTACCTTTGGAAGCGGAAAAACATGAATTGTCTGTTCATTAACAACAGGAATTCCATCGGGACCTGTTACAGTCAATTTTGAAGTGTAGGTTCCTGGTGTTGTATAAGTATATACCGGGTTTTCTTCAGCCGATGTTGTACCATTGCCAAAGTCCCATTGATAGGGATAATCATCAGATGTTGTTTTGATAAACCTTGTTTCTAGCGGAACACATCCTTCGTTAGTGCTCGTTGAGAATGCGGCAGAAGGTAATTTGTAGTATGTAACCTGTACCTGATCGGTAGAGAAACAACCATCAATATCAACAGACCATGTAAAGCTATTTATACCTTCGCCAAGACCCGATACGCTTGTTTGGTAATTATTTGGAGAATCAATTTCGCCTGTTCCTGCATCTAAGGACCAGGTACCAATCCCCCGTGTCGGCTGATTTCCGACTAAAGTGGTCTGAGAATCATACAATGCCTGATCCGGACCAGCATACACAGTTGTCATGTTATTTCTAACCTCAACAAGGTCGGAGAGAGAACAGCGATTGTGAGCAATCGTCCATTTTAATTGATTAATACCCTGACTCAACGCAACAACTTGTGTGTTGTATAGTGAGCTATCGATAAA
>JAHEEB010000655.1 GCA_024640925.1 Bacteroidota bacterium
ACCGGTTACAACAGTGATAGAGCGAGTATAAATACATTCGTTGTTTTCTCTTTTGTAAAGTTTATTTGTATTTTTAAACTTTTTATAGAGCTTACGACGGGTGCGCGCTGCTCATGCAGGGCGCACACACGCAATATGTAAAATACCAGCATTTGTAATTTATAAGTAAAGTGTTATCTTTAAGGGCGTAACGGGGCGATACGGTTCTGTCCGCAAATGCGTTGCTGTAGATATTGCAAGCCGTTGTGGCTCATATTTAAGAATGAACTAATTTGACAAACTTTTTTAAAATGAAACTTTGTATTCTTTTTTGCTTTTTTATTGCACTTTTTCTTTTGGAATTCAGCCAGATTAATAAATCAGTTCAAAATGATTATATCATTCAAAAAAAGAATGGACAAATTATTCTGGCTTATAAAGCCTTTGAAGATTTTCTAAGTTCGGATAAAAGCTGGAAAAGTTACAAATCTATATTACTCGATCCTTACCCTTCAGTTCAGAAAGTTCATAAACGCCAGATTGAATGGGGAAGCATTGATACAGTAATATTTCCAAATGAAGTCAAAAATTTTAAAAAGGAAGATTTTGAGAAATTTATGACTCAGTACGACTTAAAAACAATTAATTATCTTTATGACTCCGTTATTGAAATGGCTAATAAAATTTTATCGCCTATAAGTAATAAGAAAGTCGATTTATGTTTTTATCTGCCATATGGAGGTTGTTTTGTTATACCTGAGGATAGTTTAAATACAATATGTGTTTCGATGTATATTGATCCTGCTGAAGCCGAGAAAATTATGGCACATGAATATTCTCATATCCTGCATATTGACAGAGGGCCGAAAGAACCTCTTACATTGAGAAGAGAAGTTATCTCGGAAGGGATTGCTGTCTATCTTACTAATCGGATAATTAAAATTGAGGTTTCAAACTCTATACCTTTTATGCCCAAAAGTTCATTTGAATGGTGTATGAAAAATGAACAACTAATTAAGGATTCGATTAAAATGGAACTTAACGATACAACTCCTCGGTTATTTAAAAGATATATTTCAGATGGTGCAGGTTTCTCAGCACCGCCAAAAGGGTTTGTTGAAAAAACAGCATATTTTATAGGATATCGGATTATTGAAAAATGTATAAATAAAGGTATGACGATTGAAGAAATATGCTCACTAGGCTCAGAAGGAGTTATAAAGAAAAGTGAATACTTTAAATAAATACGAGTCACTAATAAATAGTTCATGTGGGCTAACAGCCCAACCCCGAAGGGCTCAGCGCAGCTAACCGACTAAAATGAGCTCACCACTCAATGTTAGAGGCAAACCAAATAAAGACACGTGTTTATTTAAATATATTTGCACGTATTAATAAAAAGTTTTAACTTTGCACGTGTGAATAAATAATAAAACACACGTATTATGACAACAAAATTGACATTGACATTAGAACAGCATATTATTGAAAAAGCAAAAGTATATGCAAAAAATAAGGGTCGTAGTCTTTCTGATATTATTGAAAATTACTTGAAAGTTATTGTTACTGAAAAAGCAGATTTAGAAACTGAGATTGCTCCCCTTGCAAAATCATTAAAAGGATCTTTTAAAATACCATCCAGTTTTGATTACAAAAAGCAATTAACTAATAGGTTGACCGAAAAATATCTAAAATAAAATGGACAAAATATTAATTGATACGGATGTAATTTTGGATTTTTTCTTTGACCGACAACCATTTTCTGAATCTGCAACTACTATAATATCATGGAGTGAGAATAAAAAGATAGAAGGATTTATAACACCTGTGATATGCAGTAATGTTTATTATCTGCTACGACAGACTGCAAAACATGAAAAAGTTATTGAGAAATTGGCTCAATTACTAACAATTGTTGATGTAATTCAAATGGATAGACAAGTAATAAAATCAGCATTGACTTCTGATTTTAATGATTTTGAAGATGCATTACAAAATTTTGCAGCTATACAACAAGGAGATATAAATGTGATATTGACAAGAAATATAAAGGACTTTAAAAAAAGTGAAATTGGTGTAATGACTCCGGAGAACTATATAAATACAAAAATGGTCAGCCTCTAATAAATATATTAAAATAATAGCCGAAATAGCAGTAATTTCAAGGGTTGTAGCCCGCACCAGCTTTTTTGTAGCTTTACAGGAAAGTGCCACGCAATATTGTAAATATTCAGAGAATCCAGGGATATAATTCAGTAAATATTAAGAATGGTTACAAACGATTAGAAATTCGTTCACCAAGAGATTTTATGACATATGAAGACAACAACTGAAAAGACATTTGATTCCGTAAAATTTATGCGTCAAAAGAGAGACAGATTGAGTAAAAAATTGTCCTCAATGACTAAGGAAGAAATTGTTGAGTATTTCAAAAAGCGGAAGACTGAGAATTCTACAAAGCCCAGTGCATAACACGCTATAAAAAATTGGGGTTTAATAGGTTATTCTAGGGTTTCCCTCGCATCAAAATTGTGTAGGTTGATAGGAAATCGCTCCGTAATCCCCAACTATTTAAATAGCCATCGTTGTGTGCAATTGTAACGAACGTCTGAGAACCTTAAATTAATTGAAAGCATAGATGAATTATTTTAGAAAGAAAAAATATAATGGTTGGGAAATCGATGATTTACTGACTCAAATAAAACTGGAGAATGAAAAAAAATCAGATAAGTTAACGACTTACTGTAAAAAGTATGATTTAGCAGCTATTAATGAATCGAAGGACAAAATTGTTGTTATTAGAAAGTTTTCATGTAACATTCTTGATAATAAGATTGATTTATACAACTGAAAACCTGGTGATTCAAAAGAACATTGGGGGATGACTTTGGTTGAAATAAATAAATTTGGAGCATCTGGTGGAAATGTAATTTTACCTGACAATATTGAATATAAGTCGTTGAGTTTTGATAGAGATACAATTCTAATTGAAGATTCAAACGGGTTAACAAAAACTAATTATCAAGAATTAAATAAACTTTGGACTATTGAAAACTTTACAGAGGAAGAAATAGTTAAAATTTACTCGACTTTCAATAATCATTTTAAGGAACCAGAAAAGATTGAGAAGAGAGAAGAAGATGTGATTGATTCAAATACCTTTGGAGAATTGAAACTTGATAAGGAATTAGACCGATACAATGGCGTGTTTGAGTTTAATGGTGATAATTTGGAGATTTCTTTTTGCAACACAAGCAAAGATAAGTTTGACGATAATCTGAGTAAAACAATAAAACTATTGCCTGGTATTACAGATTACACAGACAAGATGATTGAAGAAATGGTGGTGCTTAAAAATGACAGTTGGTTGGAAGAAAATGAAGAACCAATAAAATTGGACAACTTTAAGAAAGAAATTGCACTGTATTCAATTAGCGTATATGAAGATGCTTGTTTAGAATTGTATTTTAAAGCAGGTGACTTATTTTGGGGGCATGAAATTATTTCTAACATAGATTCTAGTGGAGAATATATTGATTCGACTATAATTGGATAGAAAAAACAAAAGCACACAATAATGTGTATAAATTATAAGGGTTTCATAGGTTTTCGAGTGGTATCTCCCGCATCAATTTTGGGTGGTAACTTGAAGGGGTTAAAGCCCGCAATACCTTACGAAATCATATACTCAACATTAGCGGTCAGCATAAAAATGACAAC
>JAHEEB010000656.1 GCA_024640925.1 Bacteroidota bacterium
CGCAGTGTTAGAGATCTTTGACAGATGGGGCCGGTTGGTTTATCATACCAATAATGTTCTTGGAGAACCATGGGATGGGACTTCAAACGGAAGAGAAATGCCAATGGAATCCTATTTCTATGTATTGGACTTAAAGTTTATGAGTATTGATCCATTTTCGGGTTCTGTTAACTTAATCCGTTGATGTATTTACTAACAGTATATAATATGATTTATTTTATTTTTACAGTGAGTTTAAGATTCTGTTCCAGATAAAACATGAAATATAAAATTCTCACATTAATAATCACTTTTTTACTTGCTATCCAGGTTTATGGGCAGCAATTTCCTGTTTATACGCAATACTGGACAAATAAATTTTTGCTTAATCCCGCAGTAGCTGGTCACGAAGGATATACGTCTGTAAATCTTACTGCCCGTAAACAATGGGCAGGTATGCAGGATGCTCCTGGAACAGTTGCTATATCTGCACAAACACGGGTACTCAAGAACAGTCATATTATTAAAAAAAGATCAGTGCGAAATCGTCGTAAAATGATGTCAAAAAGTGGCAGAGTTGGTTATGGAGCATATCTTTTTGACGATAATCTTGGCGCCATCAATAAGCTTGGATTCCAGGGAACATATTCTTATCACCTTACCCTAAAACGGGCGCAATTGTCTTTTGGGGGCAGTCTTGTGGGACTTCAATACAATATAGATAAATCGGCGATTATTTTGGAAGAATCTGCTGATAATCTAATATTGAGCACTGCTTCCAAAGCTTATCTTATTGATGGTAATTTTGGAACTTATTTTTCGAACAAAAACTTGTATGCCGGTATTGCCGTACAGAATATGTTCGAGAGTTATTTTAAACTCAATAACCGCGAAGGTTCTAAAATTAAAATGCAACGACAATATTTGATTAATAGCGGTTACAGGTTCGATGTTTATGATTTTGTTTATCTTGAGCCTTCGTTTAACTTCAAGTTCAGTGAGAATGTGGTTTCTCAAATTGACTTAAACCTTTCTGCCTATTTTAAGGAAGATTATTGGGGTGGATTGGGTTATCGTTCAGGTAGTTCATCTAAAATATCTTCTGAAACATTGGGTGGGAGAGGAAGTAGCATTTTAATTTTTGGCGGAGCACGAATTGATAAGTTTTTCTTTGGTTACTCATTCGATTATACATTGAGTAGTATCCAGAAACGTACTTATGGTTCGCACGAAGTTATGATTGCCGTACGTTTTGGTGATAATGCCCGCAGGTACAGATGGTTAAACAGATACTAATCAAATTAAAGTTTTCCGTTATATTTTTCTAAATAAACAGATTTTAACCCCCCGAATTCACGGAAAATCTTTTCTTTTTCAAAAGAAACATAATCAATTATTTTATCCTCAGGCTTAAAAAGAATCCTGGTTTTAAGAGTACCATCGGGATAAAAATCAAACGTAATTTTTTCCAAAAAAATGCCGTTCTTATAAGAAATTGATTCTATAAGTTGTTTCTGATTATCATATTTGTTTATTGTCTTTACCGAATCCGAAGTATTATTCTTATAGGATGTAATTATTACTTCTTCAATTATTAAACCATCTTTTAGAAGCGATTTGCAAGTAATGGTATTTATACTGTCATTAAGCGGATGTTTTTTCGTGAAAACGGTAGAAGAGGTTTTATTATCATTATTCTCTAAAATAGTAGTCAAAGAGGTTTTTTTCTTTTGCTCATTTAGGGTTATAATGGATGTGTTGTTTTGGTTATAACTATACTCTTTGGTCTCGGATATTATTAGCTTATTATTTATTTCTGAAGCCTTGGATTCTTTTATCAATTTATTATCGGAGTTATATTGATAAAAATAAAAATAGTTCAGTTCGGCATTTGTTGAATAAAATTCTTTAGAAATAAGCCTGTCTTTCTGATAAAAATAATAGATGACATCACTAATAATGATTTTATCATCATTGGTTTTTTTATAAATGATCTCACGTAAAAGTTTATTATTTAAATCATATGTTTTTTGATTAGTGCATGTTCTGTGAAACATGCTTATTCCATAGGCAATATCGTATTGAAAAGAATTGATAACAAACAACGAATCTTTTTGTGCATAGCAGTTTACCCAAAAGATGATTATAGCAAGGCAGCTTAATATAGTTTTCACATGTTTGCGTTTAAGTTAATATTAGTTGTTTTTACAATACGTGTTTATCATTTCTTGTGCCTGGTTGAATCCCAATTCAAGGGCTTTTCTGAAATCCTGACAACCAGCACTAAATTGATTCAGAGCAATATATTGTACTGCCCTGGCATAATAAATATCACCTGATTTTTTTCCGAGTTCTAAACATTTATTTAAATCGCTGATAGCTTCCTGGTTCTGCTTTAATTGCTCCTTAGCCAGGGCTCTGTTAAAATAAGCATCAGCATTTCCTGAATTTTTAGCAATTAGCTTATTGAAATAGACAATTGCTTTAGGATAGTTTTGTTGCATAAGCTCTATTACACCAAGATTTAATACTGCATCGTTTGATTTTGTTCCGTTTTCTCCCGATTTCAGACTATTTAAAAATGATTTTTTAGCATCATTGATTTTTTTAAGTTGTAAGAATGCATTTCCCTGGTTAAAATAAGCTTCATCGGGTTTAAAGGAAAGGTTTGCTGCCTGATTAAAGCTCTTAGCAGCCTCTTCGTATTTTTGGGTTTTAGCCATAACCAAACCCCTGTAATAATGAGCTTTACCTAGTTTGTTATCAAGTTTAATTGCATTCTCGAAATCAGAAAGAGCACCCTGGTAATCGTTGATAAACAAGCGGAAATATCCTCTTTGGTAAAATGCCTCGGTATTTGATGGATTAAGTTCAATAATACGGTTGTAATCTTTGATGATTCCGCTATAATCTTCCATTTTGGTTCGAACAATCATACTTGACTCAAAATATTGAGATTGTGTGGCATCGAGTTGTTGGGCTTTTTTGTAATCGGCAAGGGATTCTTCGAGTTGTCCTATACTTGCTTTAGCTACTCCTCTATAATAATAAGCAGAGGCATTGTTTGTATCAATACCAATTGCTTTGTCGAAGAAGTCAATGGCTTCATCATATTTTTCCATTTTTATTTTAACCTGTCCGCAAATTGAATATGCTTCTGATAGTTTAGGATTCAAGGTTATTGCAGTATTCGAATTTTTAAATGCTTCCTCGTTTAAATTCAGGTTAAGCTGGGCTTTTGCAAGGTTTATATATGCAGTTGAAAATTTTTTATCAAGCCTGATAGCCTTACTAAATGCTTCTGCAGCTTTATCATATTCAGCTTTATTGTAATATACAATACCCTCATTGTTTCTTTTAACAGAAAGGTTCTTTTTAACAGGTTTTACAGCAACAAGAGCTGCTATTGCCAAAACCAATATGACAACCAAAATAACGACGAGTTTTTTCTTCATATCCGGTAAAAAGAAAGGTTAGATATAAAGATAAAAAAAAGACTGTCATAAATTGACAGTCTTTACAATTAAAAGTTTTATATAGAATAAATTAATTCGGGATTTTATATACTACACTGTTAATATTCATACCAGCACCAACCGATGCAAAAACAGCTATATCACCAGGATTAAGTTTCTGATTAGGCATATTATTTGAAAGTATAAGGTCAAGTAATGTTGGAACAGTTGCTACCGAAGAATTACCTAATTTGTCT
>JAHEEB010000657.1 GCA_024640925.1 Bacteroidota bacterium
CTATATCATCAGGTAATTGTTGGCAAAAGCATTTTATACTATAAGCTGAATAAATTAAAAATACAGCAATGACATTCTTCATATCTACTTATTTTTCAAATGGTTAATTTGGAATAGAAAGAAATATTTTCGATGTTCAGGATCAGTTTTATAACGATAATCCATAATGTTTTTAGTGGAAAGACGTGGGGTTAAAGTTCTAGATCCTTGATTAAGTACATTTAATTTTCCATCGTCACTGAATTCCCATGAGTGTTGCAATCCCAAATTGTGACCCAACTCATGAGTAACAACTGCATAGTGAGTAGTACCAAGTAGCATAATTACTTTTTTAGCACCACCCATAGTTCCAACTCCATCATTTTTGTTTACACCCTGACTAATAATAAAAATGTAATATAAAGAATTATTAGTTATTCTTGTTTTATATGTATTATATAACCAAACTAGGTCTATTGTATCTCTGCTGCTTTTGGGAATTGTAATTGTATCAGAATAAACAGAACTATCAAGTTCAAACTTGATAAATGCCTGTTTGTATCCTTTATCATTAATCTCATCTATAAGTATTTGTTTGTTTGCAACAGGGAAAGCTATTTCATCATTACGCTTTAAAAATATTATCCTGACTAATTTTTTCTTGGTTATATCATAATCTTTGGATTCTACTTTCAATTTTCCAATAAGTGTTTTTACATTATGTTTATTTAAAGAATAGGCATTGATCTCATAAACTCCGGACAGGTTTGTTTTAACTTTAAGACTTCTGTTCATAAAGCTTGGAACAGACAAAAAGTTAGAATTAGTTTCAATAAAGACAAAATTAGGATCTAAACACTCCAACATAATCAATGAATCCTGCAAAATATCTTTTGATTGGTACTCAAGATTAATTTCCACTTCAGTATTGGGAAGCACTCCAAGCCATGGAACATAGTAATCTGCTCTTGATATAGTCGATTTTGTATAATCATTACTTTTTTGACATTGTATGCATTGTGCATCATCAAAGCCATAGTCTAGTTGATAATTTTCGTCCTTGGGTTTAAATAAAAGGGTACCTGGTTCGACAATATTAATATTTACTTCTATTATATTTTCATTAATCTTATTTCCTCTAATAAGTGTATCTCTGCGTGTTATTGAATCATATTCATAAGAAAAAATCACATTTAATGCATTGCTTGCATCAAGTTTTATTTTTGAACTACCAGAAGTCCTTAGATCTAGTACATATTCTTCTCCAATACTGTTACCACTAGGATGGTACCATTGGTTGAGATTTGTATTTATTGAATCAGCCCAATACCATGGTACCTTCACATTTTTTATCATTCTCAAATCTAACGTTTTATAAGCTTTTCCATAAAGTTCTTTATTTCTATAACCAACCTTTAATTTTATAGTTGAATCCTGGCATGTCAAATACAATGTATGCCCATTAAATAAAGTATCCGTTCTTCCCTCAACTGTGAAATATAAAAAATCTCTATCTACCAAAGAAATGGGTTTTTCCTCTTCAAAAACTAACTCCTGAGTCTGAATTATAGAGTCTTCCTGTAAAAATGCAAACAATATATTTTCCGGGTCATGTATATTATTCCACTGATGCTTCCATAGTTCTGTACCCCCCTTATAGTCCAACAGGTTATTAGTTGACTGTTCTGTTGCAATGAAGTTTTCATCACTAAAGGTATGGTATAGGTTAAAAGCGCCATGCCCCAGTTCATGAGCAACAATATTCAGGCCAGGATTGTCATAAATGAAACCAACTTGTCGTTGCAAGGGCATATACCCGGCAATACTCCTCTCTTTGTATTGAACGTTTTCGACAAAGAACAAATAAGATGCACCGCTCTCCAGTTTGCCATATTGGTTTTCAAAGGCATTTACAATTGCTTTCTGGTCAGAATTGTATGTAGAAACAACAGATGTTCCTCCGTGAGTCATATTGCCGTTTTCGAAAACAACATTTTCAATACCTCCTATCGAATCGACTGTCCACTTTGTTACGGCCTGGGAATAAATACTGTTCAGGGTTTTTTCAAGAGTTTTCGCATTGGGTACAGATGCGCCGTTTACCGGTATAATAAAGACACGTTTAGCCTGTTCGTCATAACTCATTATATTCAGTTTCCCTATAATTTGTTCAGTACTGTCGTTTGTCGCTTTCCAGGCATAGAGAGCCATTTCCGAACCATCAGCAGAGCCTCTTACCGTAAGCTCTTTACCTGATTTTAGTGCAGGTATTCCCATTTCATCTTTAAAGACAACATCTCCGTTTACTTCTGAGAAACCTACTTTATCTGTGCCATAGCTGGCAACACTCTTAAATGGCGCCCTGTATCCGTTTTGCAGGGTTGGGTATCCGCTTTGTATCGCTGATTTTATCTCACTGTAGCTGTCAAATCCATATTGCTGGTTTTGTGATGCTGTGAAAGTCAATGTCTCATCTGAAGAAAGCTTGTTTGTTTCATTGTCTTCCTTCATTTCATCGATTTTCTCGTCATCACCACCTGTATTCTTGTATTCATCGACACCCATCACTTCACCATTGCGGGTTACTACATACTCTTCCCCATTTTCTCCCTGGATTAATGTCCTGCTCAGATCATCCACATTATCATGAATTACTGTTTCTTGTACATTCCCGTTTTCGTCAATGGTAACTGCCATTACAGAATCTCCACCATTCACATAAATTGAAGTGATGGTTCCATTAATGGATAATGTATCGCTTATGGAAGTATTTATAGTCAGATCATTTATTGCATCAGCAAGGTTGTTCAGGTAATCAACCGTTGCGTCAACATCAACAAGGAATTGAGGGTTGTAAACACTTTCGAAATCAAGGTTTACAGCAACGTTGTCGGTATTAACCTGTAAATCCCAATATTCACAGATAAACTTCATGTTCCAGACTTCTGCCCAGAACAGGAAAATTCCTTTATAAGTTCCATTACCCACTGGCTCCACAGTTTTGAGAATGAACCGGGTTGTACCGGTTTTGTTTACAATGGTATCACCAGCTTTTAAATCTTCGCGAAGTTCAAAATTTGTCAGTTCAGAATCGGGCAACGAGTCACTGCAAGAACAACCGGGACAGCTTGCCGAATCAAACAACGGTTTTTGTTCAGGAATTGTGAGTTTCTGCCAATGGGAAAAATCGCCTGTATTGTCAGATTCGCCATCACAGACCGACTGAACACGCAGTTCATATGTGCTACCGTATTTCAGGTCGTAAAATTCAGCTTTATTTTCATAGGTCTGGCTTTGCGTTGACCACCCGGTTAAAGGGTTTCGTATCTCTACATTAAATGATGTCTGGTTTTCTTCCGGCTGCCAGCTGAAGATACCTACTGTTCCAAGCGCCGATGATGTGAGATTTGAAACCGAATCGCAGGATTCTTTATATGTAAAAACGCGGACTTCGCTATGTCCGTCCTGCTCAAAGGGCACGAAACCGGAAATATCCGAAGCGGTTACACGCCAGGCATATTGCATGCCGGGTTCCATGAGCAAGCCATCGGTATAAAGGGTATATGCAGAGTTAAAGGTGGTATACTCATGAAAAACAGGCATTGAACTGGCTACCGTATATGGAGAAATACCGGCAATACGCATCTCCCACATCTCAAATTTATATTGGATTGTACCAGTAGATACGGGGCTTCCCACATTGCTTGGC
>JAHEEB010000658.1:0-651 GCA_024640925.1 Bacteroidota bacterium
CATTTGAAGCTCATAATTTGAGTTTTTTTGTACTAATTCCCACTTATCATCTAATGTTATTTCCCATCCTTCTCCTATTATTTTGTTGTTTTCTTGTTTTATATTTCTTGCAGGAACTATTGCTTTTTTCCAATCGAACAAACAACCACCACTGTTTACCTGTAATATGCCCCATTCAGATATTATTTTAATAGTAGGATAAACGGTACCTAATGTATCTAAAGGAATAAGATTATTTGGATTAAACACTATATTTGGATTTGGGACCAACATTGTTAAAATTGTGTCTTCTGTAAATTTCGACCGGTATATTTTCAAGGTTTCAATTCGTTTTTTCTCACGATCATTTTCATATTGAATAATGTTTTCGTAATTATAATTATCTCTGATTTGCAGGTAATATTTTTCAAGGTTTTCCGGTAACTTTATTTTGTATGTATTTTGGGCAATTAAACCTAAATCGCTATCCGGATTAATATTTGTTCTCCATGTAGAATTGATCTGGTCGAGTATATAGCCATATAACAATGCGGAATAATAAGCAAAAGATCTTACATAGGTTTCTTTGTCCCAATATTTATTCTTTGCACTTAAAACATGGTTTTTAAAATCCTCATCATTTTCCGAACATAATTTATATCCAGTATATTC
>JAHEEB010000658.1:661-3687 GCA_024640925.1 Bacteroidota bacterium
TTCTGCAAGTCCTTCGAATATTTCAAGCTCGTTTTCCATTAAATCTTTTTTCGGATAAATAAACCTTCTGTAATTTCGGAAAACCAAAGCATCGGAAAGGTAGTCTTTCTTTTTCTCTGAAGACTCATTCATTGCCTTTTCCATTGCTGTCCATTCCAGTTTAAGAAGAATCCGGGCATCCAAATTATCCAAATGGTCATTATTCGGATTTTTAAATACTAGTTTCAGTTCATCCTGTAATCTATGATACAATTCATGAACGCACAACTGATTTCTCAGATATTCATCTTCTGGCAGAGGATTCTTCACCATCATCCATAATTCATTACCAAAATTTGTAGTACTATTAGCAACGCCCATATTTTCAGGAAAATACCCAACAAAAACATCATCCTCCTTTTTTAAAATTCCTTCTTTATCAGGGAAATTTGCCACAATAAACCGGGTATTTTCATCAATGAGTAAAACAGGTGCCCATAAATTTTTTCCCCAGAGTTTACCATTATCTATGTCACAAATGGTTTTTACTTCGTCAAAGTAGTGTTTTGTTTTTACTAAATCGATTGGGAAATTCTGTGATTTTATTTGTTGAACAGAGAGTAATAAAAAGAAAAGTTGAACTGTTTTCATAATTACATGGCTTTGAAGTAATAATAAAGAAATAAAATGTCGGAAATAAAATCTTAATGTTAAGGTTTGTTAAATCAGCCAGCAAAAAGTTTTCCTGTTCCGTTAAACAGAAAACATAAATCGTCTTGCTGATGCGTACATCACGAAACAGGGCGAGCTGTAAAACTATATATTCTTCTTCATGTCTTTTTTAAAATTCCTCAACATTTTTCCAAAATTCTTATCTTTTTTTCGTCTCTCTGCTGTTGTGGCTTCAAAATGTGCTTTTTCTCTTTCCATTTTTAAATAATTCTCATAGGAAGCACTATCTATTTCACCATTTTCAACAGCTTCAAGAACGGCACAACCCATCTCATGGATATGCGTACAATCTTTGAATTTACAGCTTTGAGCAAATTGAAAAATCATATCAAAGGTGATTTCCAACCCGTTTGTCCCGTCAGCAATGCCAACCTCTCTCATGCCAGGGTTATCAATTAAGATACCTCCATTTTCAAGAATAATTAACTCCCTGTGACTGGTAACGTGTCTTCCTTTATTCGTACTTTGACTAATTTTATCGGTTCTCATTAAAGCATTTCCACAAAGATTGTTCAATAAGGTGGATTTCCCGACACCTGAAGAACCAAGAAGACAATAAGTTTTCCCCTTTTCTATAGAATTTTTAATGGTTTCTAATCCAATCAGTGTTTCATTGCTTATGGGAATAACCAGTATATTTTTAATCCGGGTTCTTATGCTTTCTAATATTTCATTTAATTGATTTTCATCAATTAAATCTACCTTACTAATCACAATGATGGGTTTAACCTGCGATGAATTGCAAATGGTAAGGTATCTTTCCAGTCGGTTTATATTAAAATCTCTATCGGCAGCCTGGACCAGAAAAGCATAATCAATATTTGTTGCAATAATCTGAATTTCGCCAAATTGCCCCACAGCCTGCCTTTTTATAATAGAGAACCGGGGTAGTATTTTATGGATTATTGCAAAATCAGAGTCATAGGTAGTGAGGATAACCCAATCGCCCACCGCAGGAAAGTCTTCACGACTTTTTGCGGTGAAGCGCATATTCCCGGTTATTTCTGCTTCGAATTCACCCTTAATGGTTTTGACTATATATCGTTCTTTATGTTCTGTAATAACTCTGCCTATTTCAACGTCATCGATATTTTGTTCAATCCTGAATTGCTCAATCGTATTGTTATATCCTAAATCTTCAAGTTTCATAATAGATACTGGCATTTGGAAACATTAATGCAAAGTATTAAACTTTCAAATACGAATCAACTATTTAATAAAAAAACCTTGTTTTAATTCAATTTCTTATTGTTTGTTTTGCTGGTTAGTAGGGAAACGAACCGGGCCGGTTCATTTGTCTTTCTGGTTCGTGGGGACACGAACCAACCTATAAATCAACTCATCTTAAAATTCATTCCTCAAATCTTTTATAAAAGAAAATTCTTTAATTCCCATTTCATAAAAACCAGCTGTTGAATACTTGTAGTTCCATGGTTCTATTGCTAATCTCCAATATTTTTTGCCATTTTATATATAGTTGCTGTCCAAAAGAATTTTGCCAAGTTCTATGTATGATTTTCGCTTAAATACACCAACCAGGGTGGTGGATATGTTCTAAAAACAATATGTAAACTAATCTATTTCATCAATAAGAAGGTACCCTTCTTTTCAAATTCGTACCCATGAATAGTCTTTGCTTTTATAAAATAGGAGTAACTTTCTATATTCTGCAGTTTCCCTTTGTTTTGACCATCCCATCCCTCGTCTAAATTGCTTGTAGAAAAAATAAGGTTTCCCCACCGGTTAAATATCTTAAATTCAACTTCTGAGATATTTTTGTATTCGTAGAGAAAGATATCATTTTCATTGTCTCCGTTTGGCGTGAAGGCTTTTGGAAACTCAAGATAGTGATCGATGATGACATCTATAAAAAATTCTGCCTTTATATCTGTACATCCATCGGTTGTTGTAACAGTATATGTGGTGGGCTCCAAAGGACTAACCACCGGATTATTACAGTTCTGACAACTTATATGGCTATTTGGTTCCCAGCTAAAACTAATGTTGTCTTTATCAGCATGAACCAACAACTGAACATTTCCTCCAATAAAAATGGATGTATCACCTAATGGATTACGGGTAATAAAATAAGGTTCACCCACACGTATCAACAATGAGTCGATACTAGCACAGTCAGCCGAATCGGTGATTGTCGCATAAATGTAGGTGGTAGAGTCAACTGTTGCCTGAGTATTGGAAGAGGTATAAGCGCTCATGATTTCTGCAGGCGCCCATCTGACTTCCCATGTTTGATTGAATTCCGGTATCGAAAGTGCTGCAGACTTTCCACTACAAATGGAGGTATCGCCAGATAT
>JAHEEB010000659.1 GCA_024640925.1 Bacteroidota bacterium
AAGAGAATCCAAAAGGTTTAGCCGTCGAAGAGTTTATTGAGCAATTCTTTAACGGAACGATTGAGCAATCTCTCAATTTAGAAGATAAGTTAGGAGAAGATTATAATAAATCAGAAAAAAAACAGGGTCAATATAGTTCAATTGTTACATTCTCTTTTGACGAAAATAATAAATTTAAACCTTTTATTTGGACAATTCTTTACTTTGTAATAGCATTAGGTATTTTTAGAGCTGATATGGTAAGAAATTTTGAAATAGGCTGGGGTATTCATTTACTTATGGGACTTTTTTGGATTCCTGGTGTCATTATTCAAATCAGTTATTGGATAAAAAATTATAAAGCAAAAGTGACAATTGACACTAAAGAGAAAACAATTGAATATGAAAAATCTGGAGAAATTATAAAATTTAACCGTAATGAGATTTTTGTTTGTGAAATAAAAGAGGGCAGAAAAATTTGGACTGGTTATAGTTATTTGTGGATTATTTTAAAAGACAAGAGAAAAATAGTAATAACAAGTTTTATTGTTAAACCTGAATTGATAGTAGACATGTTAAATCTTAATTTTAAAACAAGGACCGTAATCCCATTTTTGCCGACATGAAAAATTACTGTAGCCAACGTTGGGCACCAATTAATACCAAACAATTGACATGTTTTATAAAATGAAAAATATTTTAATGATTGTATTTATAAGCCTCATATTTGGATGCTCAAATACCACAAATAATAAGCAAAACCAAACAGATACAATAGATTCTAGAGTATCTATTTCAAGTGCTGAAACTATCCAAATAAACGAATTACCTGTAATTGGAGATTTAATCAATGATTCAATTATCATGAAATGCAAAAACAAATCACTTTTGATAAATAGTTCTGATGTGAGTCCTTTCGCAACTGTCATATATAAAGGTTTAGTTTTCGATGTGGCATGGAGTGGTGATAAGAGAGTAAAGTATCTTTCGACAAGTGACTCACATTTTGTAACTGATGAAAATGTAAAGGTAAATATGACATTGAAAGATATTAAAGATATTCTAAGAGTTGAAATAGTTAAAACGCCAGGATGGGCATATTCAATTAAATTAAAATCCGGATGGAATGCAGCATTTTGTGTTGATAGTATATGTACTGGCAGAGCGATAATTGATAATGATAAAGTAAAATGGATATATAAAAATTAACTGGTGCCAATAAGGATAAAATGAAACACGTTGCAAACATATTGACATTGATGATTATCCAAATTGGATTTTCAGCTACTCTGAAAGCTCAGAATAATGATGAATATAGAGTTTTATTGAATCGAGAGAATCAACAAAGAGTTGAGATTTATGATACGATTGTAACATTAGATTATTTGAGCGAGTTACGTTACGAGAGCTTAACAAATATGCAGATTTTTGAGGGGTTTGATTATCCGAGGTTCAAAATGATAATGACTGATAATATAGCTGTATTATCTAATGATTCAATTAATATTACATTGACTGCTAATTCTTTCGACTCAGTTGAATTTTATAAGAATTTCAAACTTGACAGCAATTTGTATTATAATAGCTTGTATTTTCGAGATTTGATAGTTGATTCTGAGATTCCGATGGTGTATCCTCAAACTGAGATTGTGGATTTAAATGTTCAGATTAAAAACAAAACTATTATCTTGACAAAAAAACAAATAGGATATTTATATAATCCATCATTTGATTGTTGGACATACAATGGAAATGAGATTTGTGGTGTTAATGGATATGTAGCGGATAATGGTAAAACATTATTGACAGTTGATTGTGGAGAAGGTGTCGGAGCATATAAAGTAATCTTTGTCTTTGATAAGACTGGTAATTTAGAAAGACGGATTGAAGAACCTGTGATATAAGAAATTACGCTTGCTAATTGAGTAGGCTGCCGCTAGGCTTTGCCTAGCGGAGAACCTCTCACACCACCGTAGTAATACTGGTCTACTCATTTATTAATTTCTTTTCAAAGGTATTCCCCGCTTGTTGCCGCTTGTTTCGGGGCAGGCTGTGAGGGCTTCGCCGTTCCGGACGTTACCCCAGTTTACAAAGAACTTTCACCTTCTGGAACTTAGCAAAGCGATCTCACGAGCAGAGGGAGTAAAAATCCACTCGTAGTTTTCTCTTTTGTAAAGTTTATTTGTATTTTTAATAAACTTTTTATAGAGCTTAAGACGGGTGCGCTGCTCATGCAGCGCGAACACAGCCGGCATAGTACATAGGCTGTGGCGTGCCACGAGAGATAGGAAACGTAAGCCGCAATTCATTATCTTTCATGGCAAAAACAGTGCGATGCAAAGCCTACGACACCATAACTACAAAACGTAGTGCACAAGCAAAAAAACATGGACAATGAGATACCTAATACTAATTTTAATTTTAATAAACTGTTTAAATACAAATGCTCAAATGAAAAGGGCAAGAGACTATGGTATTAAGATAGGGATATTAAATACAGGAAAAAATAATGCTATTACTGACGTGCCAGGAGTTAAGGTCGGACAAGTAACTATAATTAAAGGAGACTCTATAAACACTGGAGTTACTGCCATAATACCACATTCCGAGAATATTTTTCAAAACAAAGTTCCAGCTGCGATTTACATCGGTAATGGTCATGGTAAATTGACAGGATATCCACAAGTGGAAGAACTAGGAAACATTGAGACCCCAATCATATTAACGAATACTTTAAGTGTTCCTATAGCTGCTGATGCACTAATTGATTATACATTTCAATTCCCAGAAAATAAAAACGTTAAGAGTGTTAACCCGATTATTGGTGAAACAAACGATGGAGGATTAAACGATATCAGAAAAAGATATTTAGCAAAGGAACACATTCTGCAAGCAATTCTTAATGCTGACACTGGATTTGTAGAAGAAGGCAATGTTGGTGCAGGAACAGGAACTTCTTGTTTGGGATTTAAAGGAGGGATAGGAACTGCCTCAAGAATACTTCCTAAATCAAGTGGCAGCTACACAATAGGAGTTATAGTACAAACAAATTACGGAGGGATACTACAAATTAATGGTGTTCCTGTTGGAATTGAATTAGGTAAACATAAGTTTAGTAAAATTGAAAAGGAATATAAAGAAGATGGTTCTTGTATGATAGTAGTTATGACGGATGCGCCTTTAAGTTCTAGAAACCTGAAAAGATTAGCATCAAGGTCAATTTTCGGTATTGCCAAAACAGGGGGTATTGCTTCAAATAGTAGTGGTGATTTTGTAATCGCAGTATCAGTAGCGAAGGATATCCGAATTCCATACTCATCAGATTCAATGTTTGAAGAGTTTAGGGTTCTGCGAAATGACAGATTAGATATATTATTTGAAGCTGTTATTGAAGCGACGGAGGAGGCTATTATTAATTCATTATTTGCTGCAAAGACAGTAAATGGAAAGGGTAATGTAAAAGTAGAGTCTTTGCCAATAGAAAAGACAATAGAAATTTTAAAAAAGTATAACAGAATTCAATAATAAAATTGCCAGAGCGCACACACATGGTATAGTACATGGGGGTTTTGCTTCGCAGAGCTCATCCTTCATCTTCTGTTCAGCGGTTTGCGATTGTTGTTAAGAACATAAATTTAAACATAGTGTATACATAAGAACTGTGAAAACGATATTACAACATTTCTATTT
>JAHEEB010000084.1 GCA_024640925.1 Bacteroidota bacterium
CAACTGGCGGCCACACTTGGTAGCAACATAAATTTTTTCTTTACGGGAACGTATAAACTGGCCTACTGCTTTTTCACTTTCTCCATTGTTGTATACATCGGCAGTGTCAATGAAATTTATACCACCATCAGCTGCTTTGTTTAGTATCCTTTCTGCATTTGTATGACTGAATTCGTCGCCCCATTTCCCACCTAATTGCCAGGTACCAAGACTTATTTCTGATATATTGAAGCCTGTTTTGCCAAGATTTCTATAGTTCATAATTGCACTTTTTGTTTATAATAGTAAATTTATAAAAATGCCGAGAAAGAAACTAGAAGGACAAGCGGCAAATAAAATGTGGCTTGTTGTGTTCTTCTGTCATTAAACGGAACTGGTATTCCAGTTCAGAGATTTTATTATTTTGCATAATTACTTTTTTCCCGTAAATAACTTCCTTCGAGAAATTCATAGTCAATTCAACAGGCATCTTTCTTACAAAAATTTCGGGAGGGAACATATCCATTACCAGATCAATGTATCGGGTTGTTGTTAGGTGGTGGTTTACATCAATATCACTGTATCGAACATTGTAATCCAAAGACTTATCAGGTTGAAAGTCTGAATTAAGCGCGGGAATAATTTCATTGATGGCATGCCTGTTCAGGTTAAATGAAAAAACTTCATTGTTCAGATCATGCATTTTGGGACGTCTTTTGTTAATGTCTATTAATAGCCAGTTTGAAGTTGCCCGACCAATTTCTTTATTATTAGCGTTATATATTAAAAAGTCACGCAAATAGAATAATCTGTTAATTCCTTTAGGCCAGGTTAAAATTTGAATTTTATCTTTCCATTTAGGATAAGAATCAATTTGTAACTTTAATCCGGATAAAACCCAGACAAGATTATGTTTGAGCAGGTCATTAATACCCCAACCAAGTATTTCTGCATGCTGCCAGGCTGTTTGAATTAGAAAATTAACCAGGGCACTTGGTCTCAGGGTTGCCTGGAAATCGACATCAGCAGACGAAATAAAGAAACTGCTTTTAAGATCATTCTGAATTGTTGATTCTGTCATGACTTTCTATAGGTTGATCAGCATATCGTTTCAATAGTTGTGTATAAATATAGAAAACCAGGATTCCCAGCATCATTCCTAAAAAGGCTCCTCCTAATATATCTGCAGGGTAGTGAACACCTAGGTAAATACGACTGTAAGAAACTACAAATGCCCATAAAAAGATCAACATGGAGAACCATTTTTTCCTGAAAAGAAATGACAGGAATGTTGCCAATGCAAAAGTGTTGGCAGCATGGCTTGATATAAATCCAAAGTTGCCACCACGACCATTCACAATATGCACAAGACCTTCCAGTTCAGGGTTGTGCGAAGGCCTCAGTCTTTCAAAGGTTTCTTTTATTATCCTGGTGGATATACAATCAGAAAGGGCAATCAGAATGGTGATAGAGAGAAATATCCACAAACATTTCCACTTGTATTTATATATAATTATTCCAAGGATAATTAGATAAAATGGCATCCATTCCCATTTACCCGAAATATAAATCATTACTTGATCCCAGAAAGGATTGTGGTGGCCATTTAACCAGAGAAACAGTTCTGTATCGAGCTGAACTAGTCTTTCCCGCATGTTAATATATTTTCATTAACAAAGTATCAAAGACTATGGATTTATATGGCAGTCTACTTTTCAAATACAGTATTGTTCAAGGGCATATAAAAGTATCGGGTGCAATTCCTTAATTGCACCCGATATTTCATATTATTTGGTTATTAAAGACATCTCAAGTTGACGGGCATGATATTCTTTTACCTGGTACATGAAAGCCTCAAAACGGGTATCTAAACCTATGTTTTCATTTCCATCGTAAGCAAAGTTCTCCCAAGGTAGTCCGTTATGATTCTTTCGAAGGTTATTAGAAATTGAGCAATTAATAGTTCCAGGCATACAGGTAAAAGGCAGAATATTCATAACTCCTGATATCTGCTTCTCCGCAAGCAACACAGCTGAACCTATAGCTAATGGTGGGTCTCCGTCGTAATCCTTATGAATATATTCGCCACAGTGTTCTAACATTTCTTCAACTTCTATTTCTTGAGCCATTTTAAAGAAACTATGAACACTGCCTGTAATATGTTTCTCCATAGCTTTTTGGAAGAAAAGTTGAATTTTAGCCTTAACAAGGTTTTTCATATTTCCTTTCCACCTGCTGTCGCGGATATAACGCAAACTAGAGTAATTAACCCATTCGGCAAAGGGGGCCATTAAAGTTTCTGCACCAAGACTTTCTAACCGTCTAACCAGATTGTTTGAACAGAATTGGTTGTCACGCATGAATATTTCACCAACAATAGCAACTATCGGTTTTCTCTCAGATTGATCTACCGGAATTGCTTTAAATTCATTGGCAGCCTCTTTTAGAAGTTTTGTTATTTTATGACTTCCCTCTTCTACGCATTTTATTACTGCAGCAAGGTATTTTTTATATGCATTATCAGAAAGCCCTTTTGTTAATTCATATGGCCTTGTCTGTTCAAGCATTTTTCTGATCAAATCTAAAGCGATAAGTCCCTTCCAGACAACTGTACGGAATTTCATTGAGTGTCCGGGTGCTAAACTTGCATAAGAATCATCGTTACTGGGGCGTACAATATGAGCATTTTTATACCCAAGGTTGTCGAATATAATTCGTTGCAGTTTATTGTATTCCCCAAATCTGCAAGGTCCGTTATGGTCGGGCATGAAGAAACTTACTTTGGAAGGGTCGACTCCTGGTTCCATTAGTTTTTTCAGAAAACTACCTGTTGTACAAATCATTGGGAAACATTCCTGCCCATTGGTATATTTCCTACCCAGCTCAATATCCGTCTCGTTTTGCATGGGTAATACCTCGCTTGGAAATCCACAACTGCGGACCGCAGCTGATAAAATATGGACCTGATCTCGAGCATATGGGAAATAGATAGTTCTTTGTTTGGAAATTTTTTCATTTTCCACTTTATTTACCTCTGTTTCCTTGGTTTCAGCTGACAAAACAAGATTATTTTCCCATCCTTTCAGACTATCCAGAAATGCTTCGATTCGGGTTATCAAACCGGCATCAGCACTATGCTCATCAACTTCAAGATGTAAAAAAGGTTTCTCTTTCAATTCTTCTTTCACAAAATGTAAAAGGAATGAATCAGGGCCACATCTGAAATTGCTCAGATAAAGAGCAAACATATTTTTGTGTTTTGCAACATATTTAGATGCAGCAATAATACGTTGTCCGTTTGGCCAGTACATTCCCGGATATTTGTTAAAAACATTTTCCTGTTCAATTGGTAAAAAATCTAGAGGAACAGGCAAAACATTCATGCTTAGCAGTTTTTTTACCAGTCGGAGATTTAAAGCAGCATCACCGGTATTATATGGTCTGCCAAAGATTACTACAATACGAGTGTCTTTAGGCAGGTTTTCAAGTAAATTCTTACCTCGCAGTTTAACTTGTTTCTCGAATTGTTTTTGAGCTTCATCGGCACGGTCTATAGCGCTATTGATCAACGATTTATTCAGTTGAAATTTTTCGTTAAAGTAATTTTGTAATTCTTTACGTAGTACCCGATCAAAATAGCGAAAATGTAACGCAGGGTATAACAATTTTTCACGGATTTTCTCATCAGTAAATGCAGCTCTCAGCAAATATGGATGTGCCTGAATCCAGGGGCAGTTACAGTTATTAGTTGGGTTATCATCATTTCCCTTTGCATTAACAGTGAAAGGCACGAAAACATAATCAACCTTTTTTTCAATTAAGTTGAGAACATGACCATGCATGAGTTCGACAGGCAGACAGGTTTCTGAAACCATTGTCTCGAGAGAGGTAGTGATTATTTGTCGGTCAGTTTCATCCGAAACCACCACATTAAATCCAAGTTCGTTAAAGAAGGTCTGCCAAAAAGGGAAATTCTGGTAGTAGTTCATTAACGCCCTGGGTATACCAACTGTTTTTTTCGATGGGTCATTCTGATTTTCAAATCCATTACGAAACATAGTTTCCCGCTCTTCAAAGAGGTTTGGTAAATCGTTGCTGGGTTTTTTACGTTCATCGAATTCGTATTTATCGCAAATGCCTCCATAGTAAAGTGACTTTTCCTCCCCATCAATTATAATGCGTTTAATTTCGCAATGGTTGGCACAATGTTTACATACAAAATTGTTGCTTTTGTATGTGGTTTTACTAACCTGAAAACCCTTAAATCTTGAGGGTTGGTCTTTTTTTATGCTATCCCTGGCAAGAATGGCTGCCCCGATAGCCCCTGTAATATCAAAGTGTGGGGGTACATGTATAGGTTTACCGGTTACCTCTTCAAATGCAGCCAATACGGCACGGTTGTTAGTAACCCCCCCCTGAAAGAAAATCTTTTCGCCAATAGGTTTATCCCGAACTACCCTGTTGAGGTAATTATGTACAATTGAATATGCTAACCCGGCAATGAGGTTATCTTTTGGAGTGCCTTTTTGCTGATGTGTGTTCAAATCACTTTCCATAAAGACAGTGCACCTTTCGCCCAGTTTAGCAGGGCGTTCAGCAGATAGACCAAGGCATCCAAATTCCTCCTTAATATTAATTCCAAGCTTATCAGCTTGTTCTTCAAGAAAGCTTCCAGTACCTGCGGCACAAACCTTATTCATTTCGAAATCGACAATAACACCATTTGAAATACGAATATATTTGGAGTCTTGCCCACCTATTTCAAAAATTGTATCAACCAGTGGATCAAAAGCAATTGCTGCAGTGGCCTGACAGGTTATTTCATTTTGAATACTATCAGCACCAACAAAATCGCCGGTGAGGTACCTTCCAGAGCCCGTTGTTCCAACAGCACAAATTTTAACTTTTTCACCTATTTCTTCGCCAACTTCGGCGAGCCCCCTTTTTATGGCTTCTAATGGCTTGCTGGCAGTGGGTAAATACCTTCTGGCTAATACCCTGTTTTTATCATCAATGATGGCAATATTAGTACTGAGAGATCCTACATCGATTCCCAGGTAAGCTCTAACATTCCTTTCGCCGTTTAATTTATAGGTTTCTTTATTGATTAAATGTCCACGATCTTTGAGTTTCAAAAGTGTATGTTGACTTTCATATCCGCCTTTGATGTAATTCTCAAGTTTTTCTGTGTTGATTGCTGTTTCAGAAGTTTTCTTATTCTCAAGGGCATAAAGTACGGCGCCTATTGCCCCCATAGAGGCATAATGTTTTGGAATAATTAATTCACCGGGATTAAGATTATAAAGGTCTTCAAAGGCTCTAACCATTCCGGCATTTGCGGCTACTCCCCCCTGAAATAGAATTGGTTTTTCAAGATTTTTTCCTTTTCCTAAAGTAGTTTTAAAATTGCGAGCTACGGCATAACATAATCCGGCAATAATATCGTAAACTGGAGTTGCAACCTGTTGCAAATGGATCATATCACTTTTTGCAAATACAGAACATCTGCCGGCAATTCTAGGTGGTTCTTTTGATTGGAGAGCGAGTTCGCCAAATTCTTTTTCAATAGAAACCCCAATTCGTTTTGCTTGTTGGTCAAGAAATGAACCTGTTCCAGCTGCACATAAACTATTCATGGTAAAATCAGAAAGTTTTAGCCCAGCTTTTAAATGGTCTTTTTCAAGAAAAATAAGCTTAGAATCTTCACCTCCCATCTCTATTATGGTTCTTACCTCGGGATATAATGTCATAACTGCTTTTGATTGTGCAACGATTTCGTTTACAACAATCCCACTTAGAAGTTCAGAAGCAAGCTTTCCTCCAGTACCTGTAAAAGCAATGGTACCCGATAAGTCCGAATAGGTTTTTAGTATTTTGGTTAATCTATCGAACAGCACTTTAAAGGGTCTCCCATGACTAAAATCATAATGTTCTTCCAGAACTTCGCCCTTACTATTTAAAACTACTGTATTAACTGATATCGAACCTAGATCAATGCCTAAGTAATTCATAATGGTTCTAGTTTAGTTTCGTCGGCTAAATTATCCTAAAAAATTTTAAAAAAAAGTTATTTCTATGGGTTTTTAAGACGTTAAGTCCTGACAATTCTATAAATCAGATAAATAAAAAATATGTTTTTGTTCAATAAAAACGACATTACATATTTATATTGTCAGGATATCTTAAGAACAAGAATCCAGAATCCTTAATAATTGTTCAATTAGAACTGGAAATAGATAAATGGAGCCATATTGGCAGAAAGTGATTGATATATAATAAAAATAATCAATGCGGAGAGAAGAATTTTCTGATACAATGGACGCTGAATAAACCATTCCTGGTATTTTTCCTTTGTCTTATATGGCAACCAATGCATAACAAACCCAAAAGCCATAATAACGAATACTTTTGAGTAAGCCACAAACATAGTGGGAACTGCCTGCCAACCAAAATGATGAGCTATTTGAGATAACAATTCCATAGTTCCCCGCATGGATTCACCTCTGAACCAAATACGTGTAAATGATATAAAGCAAAAAGTAAAAAAAATCTTCCATGTATTTACATACCAGACATCAACGTTTTCATAAGGACTAATTTTGCGCCAGTACTTGTAAACAACAATGCCAATACCATTCAGTCCGCCCCATATTACAAACATCCAGCTTGAGCCATGCCAAAGGCCTCCAAAGAGCATAGTAAGCATAAGATTGACATTTGTAGTAACATCGAGCTTAATTGAAGGGAATATCCTGACTAATAATATTATCAGACTAATACCCAACACAAAAACAGGAATTAGTATTAAATCTCCAGAAATGAGTACTGTAAAACTGAGTACAATAAATATTCCTATATAGGTAAATGGAGATGACCCACGACTCCCTCCAAGCGGTACATATAAATAATCTTTGAGCCAGCTGGAGAGTGAAATGTGCCAACGCCTCCAAAAATCGCTAACATTTTTTGCTTTATAGGGAGAATTAAAGTTCTTAGGTAATCTAAATCCAAGGAGTAATGCAATTCCGATGGCAATGTCTGTATAACCCGAAAAATCGCAATAAACTTGTAAGGAGTAACCAAAAAGTGCGAATAAATTCTCAAATCCTGAATAGGATGCAGGATTCGAAAATACCCGATCAATTAGATTAACAGCAATATAGTCTCCAACAAACATTTTTTTTGTTAATCCTTGGAGGATCATAAATACAGCAATTCCAAAATCGCGCTGTGTGAGGTTATAGGGTTTATAAATTTGAGGAATAAAAACAGATGCTCTTACAATAGGGCCAGCAACAAGTTGCGGAAAAAATGAAACAAAGAAACCATAATCCACCGGATTTGTAAGTGGTTTTATCTGCCCACGGAAGACATCCATTGCATAACTGATAGATTGGAAGGTAAAGAAAGACACACCAATTGGAGGTAAAAATTTACTTAAATCAAAATGAGTTCCGAAGAGTGCATTTGACCATTTTGCAGCATGTGGCATTACCTCTAAGTTTGTATGAAATATGGCATTAATGTTTTCGGTAAAGAAATAATCATATTTAAAGAACGCCAACACTCCCAGATTTACAGTGACTGCCAAAGCCAGCCATAATTTTTTGGATGTATGACTTACTGCGTTGTATATCAATAAACCCAGGCAGAAATCTGTTATTGTTGAAAAAATGAGGATAAAGAAGAAAAGTCCACCTGTTTTGTAGTAAAAGAACAGGCTGAATACCCAAAGGTAAGCACTTCTTAAAGAACTCTTTTTATAAACCAGCGAATAACCGGTTAAAACAACCAAAAAGAAGCCCCAGAAAAAGAGCCTTGTAAAAATGAGAGGGTTTTTCTCATCAAACAGGAAAATATCCTTCAATAGTTCTATCATTCTGTAATGGGATGATAAGTATTATTAACTGCTGTTTCATTCTTTTTGACAGGATAATTCACAATGCGCTTTGCAAGGTCCTTTTCCCAGCCTCTCAGGAATGCGGTTATAAATAAATCCCCTTTAAGGATATAACCTTCGTGGCTAAAATGGATTCTGTCCGATCGCATCATACCGGCATTATACCATAATTGTGAAGAACCAAGTCCTCCCATAATGGTATAAAAGTCCCAAACACCACAATTCTTATCTTTTGCCAGATTCATAATTGCTTCTTGAATTTGAGCAGTGTTTTTGTTGATGTACTTCTTGTACAGAAAGCAATCATTTGGAACTGTTATTAATATTGGGACATTTGGAAGGGTTAGTCTTGTAATCTCAATAAGCCTGCTGTATTCAAGAAAATATTGCAACGAATTAAAATCACGTGTGTTCCCATCATTCGTGCCTATTGAAAAAATAATCAGATCTGGTTCAAGAGAGGCAAGTTGTTGACTATAATATTCACATCCCAGATAAGAGCTTAATCTGGCACCATTTACACCGATAGCATTATAGACAATACCCGGATTGTCATTGTCAAGAGAGATGCCATAAATAGTAATTTTGTCAATTGAACTGTCACTTCTTGCAAACCTTAAATCAAGAATTCGGCTTTCAGGAATATTAAATATGGAATATCCGTTGATGCTATCATAAAATCCCCTGTAGAGATGATTTTCTAACACAACAGAAATATCATAATTACATGGAGAGTGAAAAACCCTAACCTTATTAAAGGTGTAAGTAATCTCTTTATCTCTGTTAGGATTTATTATAATTGAAGCTTTTTTATCGCTGGTAAAAATAGCCATACCACTTAATCCCAAAGGGCAGGGGCGATTGCTTTGAGTGTTTTTACAAAATTCCCAGAAACCCAAGTAAGTAACTCCAAAATTTGCAGGGTTATTTGTATGAGCAATCCTATATGGGAAAATGAATCCTCTTCCACCATTCATATCGGCATCGAGCAGTTGCAGTTGTTTTCTTATTTCGTGTGTATATACATCGGCCTGAATATGAGATCCTCCTATATGCACAATATTAACTTTCCCTTTACCATAAAGCATTATGGTGTCAATCTTACGATAGAAATTATTGAAAAGATTGCTGTCAATAGGGAAAATGAAGTTGTTCTTAGAGTAGTTTATATATGAAAACTGAGTTGGTCCTAAAAGAAAATCGCCACCTTGACAAAAAACATCAATTGAAACCAGCATGGCTATAAAACAAACAACACTTTTAAAGGCATGCATCACTTGGGTTCTGTTAATTTGTTTTTATAGTGTGTATATTCGTTCATGAGTGCATTGTAAAACATGTTTGCAATAATATTGGCACCCTGCGGATTAAAATGCACAAAATCATTTCCGGCAAGAGGAGGTTTCGCAAATACCCAACTTGGCATAGAGTTTTTACCACCCATAGCCTCGTACATGTCCCAATACCCGGCATTCGCCCTAAAAGCTGCATTTTTAAGCGCGTCCCTTACTAATTCAATGTTTGGATACGATTCGTAACTATCACCTTTCTTAATAGACATATCAGAAAGGCCGATAACAATGATTTGGGCATCAGGGGCATTGGTTTTAATGTAATTCAGTTGTGAATAAAACCAGTTTTCATAAAACGTATAATCTTCTCGAATATTTGGAACTATATTTCCACCAAATTGCAGAAGAAAAAGCTTTGCATTCAGTTTCTTGGATAGTTGCCTGAATAATGCAGGGTTCATTTTTGTGAAAACCAATCCAGCACAGCCGCGCATGGCAATGTTATCGACAGCAATTCCACTGCGACCATCAAGAGCGATACCATATACTTCAGGCCCTAAAACACCTTCCATCTCAATGGTAACTTTTTTTGGAGTCTCATTAAAGAACCATTGTATTTGTTTCA
>JAHEEB010000660.1 GCA_024640925.1 Bacteroidota bacterium
AATAAAAAGACAGATGTTAATTTTCTCATAGTGATAATTATTTTGATTAAAAAATAGTTAGTATCGCATACAAAAATAGGTCACTACAAGAATCCCCACATTTCTCAATGTTCCAAATACCTTTTCTTATGTTGCATTTTCAAAAAAATTCACATCAATAGCTTTACTTTTTTCCTGTATATATTGACTGGGTGATTGTCCGAAATACCTGCGAAAAGAGGTGCTAAAGGAGGCTGGATTTGAGAATCCAGTCATATAGGCTATTTCAGAAATAGTGTGTTGTTTTTCAATTAGTAATCTGGCAGCAGTTTTAAGTCTTGTTGAATAGATAAATTCTAAAGGAGACTGCCCCAACAAAGCTTTTATTTTTCTAAATAACTGTGTACGGCTTAATCCGACCTCTTTGCCTAATTCAATAACACCAAATTCACTATCAGCTAAAAATTTATTTACAACTTCGATACATTTTGTTAAGAATTTTTCATCCATGGAAGGAATATTCAATTCTTTAGGCTGAAAATAAATATCTCTGCGGAACAATTCTTTTAAATTATGGCGTGATTTAATCAGGTTAGAAATTTCTACTTGTAATTGTTTGATATGAAAAGGTTTGGCTATATACGAGTCGGCTCCGCTTTCAAAACCTTCGAGTTTATTGTCCAATCCTGCTTTTGCCGAAAGAAGAATAAATGGAATATGACTTGTTTTAAATTCCGACTTGATTATCTTGCATAAGTCATTTCCATTTAATCCTGGCATAGACACATCGGAAACAATGAGATCAGGGGAGTTCTCCTGTGCAAGTTTCAAACCTGTATACCCGTCAATTGCTATCCATACCTTGTATTCTTCGGATAATATGTTGTTTAACAAGTTTAATAATTCAATGTCATCGTCTATTATTAAAATGGAGTTTTCCTTTTCAAGAGAGACATCCGTATTCATCAGTTTATTTTTTGTGTCCGATAACTTAGATATTATTGCTGAATTAAAATCCAAAACAAATTGTTCGGTTTGTAAAGGATTGGCGGCATACTCATTCTGCGAGTATGAATTTTCGTTAATTGGCAGAAATATCTTAAATGTACTACCAATATTTTCGATGCTTTCGGCTAAAATTAAACCATGATGTAGCAGAACAAGACTCTTTGTGAGATCTAAACCTATGCCAATCCCATGCATATTGGCCAAACCAGAATCTTCGCTTTTGTAAAACCGATCAAAAATATGATTCAAAACATCTTTAGGAATTCCTTTCCCTGTATCCTTCACGGTAATCTCAATATATTCAGAATCTGCTTCAAATTCTGAATTAGTTGGAATTTTAGCAGAATTAACAGATAACTCGATTCTGCCATTTTCATCAGTGAATTTATATGCATTCGATAAAAGATTGCATAATACTTTTTCAATAGCTCCCGGATCAAATGGCATTTCAAATGATAAAAATTCGGAATTGACCAAAAATTCAATATTCTTCAGGGAGATAGCCTCTTTAAACATCGATGTTATATCAGAAATGAATTTAATAATGTCAGATTTAATGAGTTTTAGAGACATCTGGCCTTGTTCTATTTTTCTAAATTCAAGTAACTCATCAACAAGGTTTAATAACCGGTTGGTGTTTTTTTTAAGGATTACTAATTGATCAGAGGCTTCACAAGGCATACCATCTAAAGAATTTAATATGTCTACAGAAGGAAGCATTAGGGTAAGAGGAATTCGAATTTCGTGTGAAATATTTGTGAAAAATCGAATTTTAAAATTACTTAAAACCTCTGCCTGATCTTTTTCAAGTTTTAGTACATTAACTTCATTTTCTTTAAAAGCCCTGAACCGGATTAACCTAAATGAAAAGACAAAAATTCCCGCTAAGAAAATGATGTAAAAACATATAGCCAACCAGTTTAACCACCATGGGGGTTTAATTCTAAAATTAATGGTTGCCGGAGAATTTGACCATTTCCCATCGGAGCTTATACCCTTTACCATAAAACAATATTCTCCCGGAGGAAGATTAATATATGAGACATAGTTTCGAGCACTGGTATAGATCCAGTCATCATTAAGTCCGGCTAATTTGTAGGCATATTTGTTTTTTTGCGATGAATTAAAGTCTATAAGGGCAAATTCAAATGATAAATAATCATTATAGCCAAAAATTAATTCATCATTCTTCACATTTCTTGATTTGATAAATCCTTCGTTGCATTTAATACTCGTAATTCGTATCGGGAGATTATATTCTGCCTTTACTATGGTTGCGGGATTAAAAACATTTAGACCGTTATCTCCACCGAAATATAATATTCCGTTTTTTGTTTTGCAGACAGCTCCGCTGACAAAAATATTGCTCTGTAATCCATACTCACTCGAATAATTGTCAAAGGTTCCCCGCTCCGGGTTGAATTTTGATAATCCATTATTGGTTGCCAGCCAGATGCTGCCTTCAATATCGCTTGTTATTGAGAAAACTGAATTTGAAGGTAAGCCATTACGGGTGTTAAATTTTTTAAACTTACCTGTTTTTCTATCATATAAATCAAGACCTTCTTGTTTTGAACCAATCCATAATCTATGTTGAGCATCTTCGTAAATTGCACGAATCATATTATTACTGAGGCTACCAGGAATTGGACTACTTGTAAACCAGGTCAGCTGGTTTGTTTCCGGATTATATTCTATCAATCCGGAATTCATAGTACCAGCCCAGATATTTCCTTTATGATCGATTATTAAAGAAGTAATTACAGTATTTAAAGAGTCTGAAAGGTTTTGTGCATTAACAGGAATGTATTGTGAAGACTCTGGATCGAAACGATAAATTCCTTTTTTTGTACCTAACCAAAGTCGACCCTTAAGGTCTTCTCTAATGACTTTAATTGGTATAAATTCATAATGATAAAATTTATTTTGCCTCCGATCGAACTTGATCAGACCATCCACAGTAGCCAGCCATAAAAACCCATTTTTGTCTTCAATAATCGATTCAATACGATTACTTGATAAACTGTACTGATTTTTGGGGTTATTTTGATAATATGAAAATCTCTTATTTACAGGATCAAATTTATTTAATCCGCCAAACCTGGTTCCTATCCATATAAAACCTAAATCATCCTCATAAATAGATATAACTTGTTTATCAGAGAGACCAAAACCTTGCTCCGATGATTCTGTAATGTATCCAAAGGTTTCAATTCGTTTATCGTAGGTATACAAACCATCATTCTTAACAGCAATCCATACAACACCATTCCGATCCTGGCAGAAATCTCTGATTTGGTTTGTTGTTATGCCATTCGGACTTTTATCATTGCTATTTAGGTACTGATATGAATTGTTCTCAACATCATATATCAGCAATCCGTTTGAGAATGAGCCAATCCAAAGGTTGCCATCATCTGTTTTTTTTATTTTATTGATTCCGGCAAAGCGCATATAATTCGCACGACCATTAAATTCAACAGTACTAAATGTTTTCTTATAAGGATCAAATACACAAATTCCGCTTTGAGTACCCAGCCAAATAAACCCATTATTATCCTGACAAATAGTATTTATATGGTCATTATGTAGTTGATAATTCGATTTATTATAATGTTGTATCAATTTTCTTTCTGGAGAGATTAGAAATACACCTTTATTTGTTCCAATCCACA
>JAHEEB010000085.1 GCA_024640925.1 Bacteroidota bacterium
ATAATCCATTAAGATTACCTTATATTTAAGCAGGCCTATTGTTTCTCCTAATTTTGATAATGCTTCTTCGGCTGTTGCTACGGCATCTATATGAATATAAGGTGCATATTGTGAAAGATGACGCAGGGTAAGATCAATATCGACAGCGTGGTGCTCTATGTAAAGAACATTAATTACCTCAGATTTATATAAATCATTCTCTTTAAAATTAGTAATGGCAAAATTGATTACATCGGGGAGATGCAAAATATACCCTGATCGTTTTACAATATAGTCGTCAGCGCCTGTTTTAAGAGCTGTAACCGCTGATTCTTCATCTCCTGAGCCAGTTAGCATTATAACCGGGAAGCTAAATTTTCGCTGCCTTATTTCCATAAGAATTTCAAGGCCATTACCGTCGGGCAAATTCACATCAAGAAGAGCTATATCAAATGAAAGATTGGCATTTAAATATTTTCTTGCTTGTTCTAATGTTAAAGCATGGTCAATATTAACATTTGAGAAAGCACCAATAAGCCCTCTTTTCGTCAAATCAGCATCAGTCAAATTGTCTTCAAGAAGTAAAATTTTCATAAAACTATTTAGTTGAAAAGTAATTATAATTTAAACTACAGTGGTTTGTTAATTATTCTCCAATACAAGTCGATAAGATTGGCAACATCGAGAAATTTTTCGAAATCGACCGGTTTAACAATATACGAATTGGCTCCAGATTGATATGCCGATTGTAAATCGGATGATTCTGAAGAAGTTGTCAGGACTACGATTGGGATTGTTTTAAAATCGGGATGAGATTTAATTTTTTGAAGTACTTCCAGTCCATTTACTTTAGGCATATTCAGGTCAAGAAGTATTACTACAGGCCTTGGTTCTCCCTGTTCCCATCGTTCCATATATTGTAATGCCTCTTCACCATCTCTAGCCACCTGTATAGGGTTGGAAAGTTTCTTTGCAGCAAATGCCCGCAGGGTAAGGTCAAGGTCGATAGGATTATCCTCAACAATTAAAATCGGGTTGTTTGTGTTTTCAGTAAGCATATTATTGGTTTTTAGGAATTTCGAGATAAAAAGTTGAACCCATGCCAGGTGTACTTTCAGCCCATGCCCTTCCATGCATCCTTTGCATTGCTTTGCCAACCATTGCCAGGCCTATGCCAGTACCAGGATAGTCTTCGACCCTTTGCAGACGCTGAAAAATTTCAAAAATCTTTTGACTATATTTCATGTCGAAACCAATACCATTGTCATTGACACTTATAATCCACGACAAATCTTTTTCTTCAACTCCTATTTGAATTAAAGGATTTGCCTTGCCCCTGGTAAATTTAATTGCATTTTCAACCAGATTTCGAAGCGCTATGGTAAGCCCCTTGGGATCAGCAATGAGTTCAATATCTGCCATATTCATATTTACTATAAAATTACCAGCTTCCATATCGGAATTGTAAATAGATAAGACAGACTTAATCAAATCTTTTATTTTTATACGCTCTGTGTTCAATTGGCTGCGTTCCAAACGAGAATAATTTAAAAGGTCATCTATTAGCTGGTTCATTTGAAGCGTGGAGTTGCGAATTGTTTCAACAAATGTTTGAGCCTCTTCATTCAAGCTTGGTTTGTATAAATCCAATAATAATTTGCTATAACCATCAATACCACGCAGGGGGGCTTTTAAGTCGTGTGATACGGAATAAGTAAATGTTTCCAGCTCTTTGTTGACCGCCTGAAGCTGTGCGGTGCGTTCATTTACCCGCTGTTCAAGTTCTGAATTAAGCTTTTGGAGTTCTTTTTCTGCCTCTTGCTGGTCTTCCAGCACACTCAGTAGGGTCTGTCGTGACTTGTTGGAAATTTCGAGAGTCTTTCTTAGTTCAGCCTGCGATTTTAGCAAATTCTCTTCGGCCTTCTTTTTGTCGGTAAAATCATATCCATATGCCCAAAATTCATCGCCAATGGTTTTACCTACCCAACCAATAATTTTATTTGAACCATCTTTGCAGGTACAAGTGCACTCCAATACCTCAACATCTGTGTTATTTTTGTTGGCTTGTTCAATGTTATACGTCCATTGATCTATTACCTGTTGACGGTATTTTTCATCCGGGAACGCTTTTATCCACCATATGCCTACTGTTGGCACATCCTCCATCGTAAAGCCGAATATTTTATAAAAAGCCTCATTTATATATATCCCTTTTTGATCGCTGCCACTTGAAGCGTATATTGCCAATGGTGATAATTCTGCCACTGTCCTGAACTTTACTTCACTTGTTAGAGTTTTTTCTTCCGCACGCTTTCGCTCGGTGATATCCTGAAAGAAACCAAAAACTTTTCTGCGTTTTTGATCTATGTTTCCAATTACATGAACCCATCGGAGATTGTTTTTAGCAGTGATGATTTCCAACTCCACATCAAATGGCTCACCGTGTTCGATAGCACGTTGAACAGCTTGTTCAATAACCGGTCTGGAAGCGGGGGCATAGAAATTGATTCCCATTTCTACTGTCGGCTTAAAAGCGTTATCTACTTCGTGGATGCGGTATACCTCTTCTGTCCATGTCTGTATCTTTGTGTCAATATCAAACTCCCAGCCGCCTACCTTTCCCAGCCTTTCGGCTTCATCGAGCATCCTTTGATTTATTTTCAACACTTCCGCTAATTTATATTGCTCGCGATAGAAACGATTGTGTTGTTGCTGCCACACAAAACCTACACTGCCACCTGCACCGATAATTAATATAACAATAAAAATAAACATCATCCACATCCTTTCTCTCAGAGGTGCGTAAACCTCTTTCATGTCCATACGGGCAACTATGAACCAGGGAGAATCCGGAACTTCACGTATATCGGCAATTACCGGTACTCCTCGATAGTCTATACCTTCCACTATTCCAGTTTGACCCAGTGCTGCTTTTACAGCAGGCATCTTTTCATTTGTGATTGGACTTCGCAGATTTAAAGCCGCATCCTTATTGAACCTAAGATTATTGAGAAACAGTGCATCGTTCCCATCACGTCGAATAATTAAAGTCTCAGATGTTTTGCTTGGGGTTGGCCATTTTTCGATCAGGGGATACAAGTACTGCGTTGGGTCAATACGCAAGGTTACTATGCCAAGCGGCTTTTTTTTATCACATTCATCAAGAATAGGAACAAAAATTGTGAGGTACACTTTCTTATCGTTTTCATCGCGGTAGAAATCCTGGAATTTCACATTTCCTGATTTTAATGCTTCAGCAGAGTTCACTAAAAAGAGACCCGGGGGATGAATTTTTGTTGGAGGAAAAGAAATGTGTTCAGTTCCTGCTATATCCTGCAAACATATTCTGTCATAGTTAAACGCTGCTGCAATCTGTTCTATCCAGGCTTGAATCTTATTTTTTGCATCTTCATCCGATTGGTTTTTGAAATAGCGTTTGACCAGATCGGAGAAAACATGGTTTTTATAAAAAATACTTGCATCGCCCAGCCTTTCTTTTCTCCACTGAGATAATTGGCTTACTTTCAATTCTGCAATAGCAGAAAGCTGTTGTTCTACTTTATTTCGAAAGTTCTTTTCATAGTTACGATAATCAAAATAAGCGCCGATAAGAATACTTGCGGTAAGGAGGATGAAAATTAAAAGAAGGACGCAGGAAACTTGTTTAGCATCTGCATATTTAATTCTGGTGTAAGGCCATAACTGAAGTCCGGCGCTAAAGAACAGTCCTATTGCAAAAAAAAGAAAAGCTACACAAGTAGGGAGTGAAGGGGGTCTGAAAACCCCATGGTACATCAAAGGTGTTAAAAATAAATATACGAATAGGAAAAATGACCAGGATAAAACTAAGATAAAAGCTAATGCCAAAGCAATCCATGCTCGTTTTGACCATCCAACAGGCTGCCAAAGTGTTAATAAGAATGCCAAAGCACTGGTTACAAAGCTAACTGCTGTAATCAGAGACATATGCCCAACTTGAATCCCGAAACGAGTGTCGGGGATGGAAAAACCCAGTTGTTCAATGTTTAAATGTATTCCTGTTAGTGACAGGATAAACAAGAGAAGTCCTGTTACCGCAACCAGAAGGCCGATAGATAAACCCACAAAGTACGTTCCGCGATTTTGAGGCAGGCGGTTGCGCAGAGAGAGCGCAATTCCTGTCAGAATACTTAAAAATGCTGTGCTTGGCGCCATTGGGATAATATTTGCGCCCCAAGATGCTAACTGTGGAAGTTGAAAAATCCAACCAAGCATGGCAAGCAATCCGATAGCTGATGTGAGAATGCCAGCTGTCAGGATAATGACATTTCCGACACGATGTTCTGTGTGGTTCGTATTATTCATGTTGCATTCTTTTATAATCCTTCTAGTTTCATTGTCCTTTTCCAATTGCTAAGTTATCTTCCCAAATTCGTCTTCGCCCCGATCTTTCTTAATGCTTGAACTTTCCTGGCTTGGATAACGTATTGGTTCGCCAAGACGAACGAGCAGTTCGTTTACCTCATGTTTGATTTCCATTATTCGCGACTCTCTGCCTATGGTGAGCGTGTGCCAGCGTTGCAGCTCGTCCAATTGATTGCGTATTTCTGCCTCGGTATGTTTGCGCTCGGTGATGTCCTGAACAGTAGAGACCATTATGTTTTGATTTATCAATGGAATATTAGATGCATGAATAGTTCGTTGGTTTCCGGCTTTGGTGGTAATTCTTAAGTCGTCCCAATTCATACGCTCCATATCACCACTTGCAAGATCTTCCAATATTCTGGTCTGCATCTGTTGTCGGTATTCAATATCAGGAAATACTTTCTCGAAAAAATCCCCAACATAATGAAATTCATCTTCTGGCCAACCATAAATTTCAGAGAATTTCCTGTTCATGTATGTTACTTTCATGCTATCTATTTCGTTAGTGGCAATTCCAATAGGTAAGTTATCCAAAATCATCTTTATATATGTGTTTTGCTTTTCTATATTTTCTTCTGCCTTTTTGCGCTCGGTGATGTCCATTATTGTTCCTAAAAAACGAACTTGTTTGCCGGACTTGTCTAATAATATCTTTCCCTTGGCATTACAGATCTTTACAGCACCGCTTGCAATGATCCTTATATCCATGTCCAAAGGCTCCCCTGTTTTAAAAGAATGCTCGAATTGTTTTCTGTATTTCTCAGAATCTTCCGGGTGAATAAATTTACCGTTCTCTTCAAAGCTCGGTACATAATTCTGACGGGATACCCCGAAAATATGGTAGGTCTCATCCGACCACCATATGACATCGGTAAGCAAGTCCCATTCCCAGCTTCCCACCATGGATATCTGTTGAGCTTCATTTAAGTTATCAAAGAACTTGGTTTTTAACTGTTCGGTTTCTCTCAAGGCTGCTTCAATCTGCTTGCGTTCGGTGATATCAATAATGGTTGTTATAAAATGAAACGGGTTGCCTTTTTTGTCACGCCTAATTGAAACACTCACATCAGCCCAGATGTGAATTCCGTTTTTACAGATATATCTTTTTTCGAATCTGGCTGTATCTTTTTCACCCGTTAGCAGAGTTGCAAGAATCTTTTCAATAATAGGAATTTCGTCTTCAGGTGTTACATCTTGCCACTTTTTGCTTTGCAATTCATCCCGGTTATAACCCAGCATTTTACTGAATGCCTCGTTAACATCAATTTCACCCGTTGGCAATGTAATTGATTTCCCAACATTTGCGGATTCAAATACGGATTTGAATTTTTCTTCGCTCTCCCTAATGGTACTATTCAGCTCCATTTGCTCCAGTTTCTGAAATGTCATTTCGCTGATTAGCTGGGTCATGTTCAGCAAAAAATCCATGGCTACCAGCACTTTTTCTTTTGAAACAACGGGTACAATTTCGAGTGCTTTTATGTATTTTTCTTTATCAAACCCATACTTTTCGGCTTGCTTTATAAAAAATTTTCGATCGGGTTCTTCAAAAAAGAATTGTCCGGAAAACAGGTTGGCAATATGTTCCCCATTGATTACAATAGGTACGGCCACATCAACCAATCCATTTAAGCATTTGTAGAAATGATATTTTTCTCCCTCGGCTAATTTCCCTGCTAATTCCGTATCGCTAATGGTGCACTTTTTTGAAGTTTCGGGATTGATACGGTGAAAATCAGTGCATAGTTGTCTCCACCCCGATTTGGATAAAACCTTTCCATTTAAGTCTAATATAGCTGTTACAAACCCAGTTGTTTTGTTGAATCCTTCCAGCAGGGTATCAACTTTTTCGAAATCGATTAAATCCAGAATATTAATTTTCATAACTCAATATTTTGAGTCCTTATTTAAAATTAATCATTCTTGCTATTAAAACCTAATTATTGGTTCCAGACAGAATAAGCTTATTTACTGGGTCGCAAGAAAATATGAGTAGAGTAGCGAAGGATGTTTACAGGGATGGACTGTTATACTCTGATTGAAAAATGAAAATAGCAATTATTGAAACTGGCAATGTCGGTGGAGTGTTGGCAACAAAATGGTCTGAAAAGTATCAAATACACTTGTGCCAAAAACCAAAATGTATTTAAAGGTAAGTATTTATTGAACAACGCAAATACAACGGTTCTCTATGTTTTTGTGTAATTTATTCTATGTCCAAATCTTTCAACTTCTTTGCTATGCGCTTCCTTGTACTTATGCTCACTTCATGCAAGACTAATTTATTGCCGACGTTCTGTTTCTTGGCTCACTTTGAAATATTGGGGACATCTTAGCTGTGAACTGTCCAAAAAGATTAATAATAGCCACAATGTCTCTAAAACACTAAGATATCATAATGGTTAATATCTTAAAAATAAAAACTTTGTTAATCTATTTATCGTTTTATCACAGTTATTCTGTTTGATTTTGATTTTGAAAGGTTTTCCAGCACACAGAAATATACACCAGGTGCAAGCCCACTTGCTTCCCAGGTTACTGTGTGTTCGCCGGCATCGCTATATTCATCATATATTGTAGATAATTCAACCCCCATCATATTATATACTTTTATTCTCATGTTCGAAGGTTCTGATAAAGAGAATGCGATTTGGGTAAAATCATCAACCGGGTTCGGATAACTATAAAAGAATCCATCGTTGGCCGATATCATCTCTATGGATGAATTCGTGGTATTGGTATCGATAACAATATATGTCCTTTTCACCAGTCTCGACCATAACGTATCATTTTTTACCCTTGCATAAATCGTTATTGTATCTCCTGCATTATCTAAATGTATACCCAGCGAGTCATAAATTGAAATCGATTTTGAATCGGTCAGTTTGAAATGCCCCGGATCGGTACCATCAAGAGTATAACGAATTTCTCCGCCTGATTTAGAGGTTAACTTAATAACTGTACCTTCCGGAACAGTACTTTTAGTAGTGCTAAAAGTAGGTGCAAGTATGGTTGGATAAAGATTCTCTGATATAAATTGTTTAAATACGATTTCTGTTCTGGGAGGAAAATAGGTATAAATAAATTCATGATAAGCAGAATTCCAGATATCACCACTATTATAAACCCACCGTGCCTGATCACAAATAAGGGCAGTATCAATCTCGCCCAGCCACTTTTCATATCGTTCCAAACAAGGGTTGGGTGTTAATTCACCTCCCTCGAAAAAGTGTTTGTTTACATGACTGATAAAAAGATTTTTAAATTGCTCATTTGCCAATAAATCTGAAAAAATACCTGTAGGGTGATTAATTTCACCACCTGCAACAATTGAGGAAACGTTGCTCCCCTGAAAAACACCTTCAGCATCCCAGGTAATAAAATGAAAGCCATCGGAGTCCGTTTTTCTTCGTGCTGCTATCCAGTTATGATAATCCCAATCAGTTGTTCCGGCATACATATTCATCATAATGTAATCGATTAGGTTATCGGGGTCGAGCAACTTTTCAATTGAAGGATTTGGAGTACCATCGGGGTAATTACCAATTATTTCCTGGTAATTTTCAGGGTCAGCAGCCATTGCTGCCAACTTATACCAGGCAACTGTGTCACCAGTTTCCACTTCGAGATAATCCTTTAAAATATCATAATCACCAGCTTTTCCGCCCAGATTATCGCGCATGCAATTTTCATCCATTCTTTCGGATAAATTATACATGCCCCAGTAAAGTCCGTTAATGTATACATGTACAAATTTACTGTATGCTGCATATTGGCCCATATCTCTTACGGTTGATTTAGCCCAGGGATCTCTCACTTGTTGTCCAAGGCGTGGCGCAAATCCGCCCCTCAGGACTAGCCAGTCGTACTGATTGGGAGAACCCTCTCCAAACATCTGTTGTTCCAATTTAGATGGTCCAAATTCCGATTTAAAACCAAGCTTAAGTGAGTGTTTTTCTGTTTTAGCCCTTGTTCTTGTTGCCCCACCATGAATTTTAATAGCACAATTCGCTTGAAAATCAATTGAACCATCACTGGTACCCGAATTAAAATATTCAACTGAGGCAGGTCTTGTCCAGCCACGACCTATGTGATATATCATATTTTTGGTTGGACCATTGGGTTCACCATTATACATGTAAATACCACCTTTCAGGGAATCGATTTCCCATGAAAACAGATTATCAATATCGGTAACAATTGAAACAACCGGCAAACTTTTAAGTGATTGAATCATCACTTTGTTAACTTCAGGCAAACTAACAAATTCCTGTTTCATTCCATAATTTGCAGGAATGGTATCGTAAGTGCTGTCGGTATAATGAACCGGGGTGGTCCATATTGAAGGATAACCAGGTTGATCGTTCGATTGATTAACAACATCTTTTGGGAAAATGTAACTTTGAGTAACTGTTGCACTTTCGCCAACACCATCTTTAATTGCAATAGCCCGAACCACAATAGTTGTAGTAATATTAAGCGGACTGGTATACTTTATACCGGTTGTTTTATCGGGTGTAGCGGCATTTGTTGTATAATATATATCTGCACCTTCTGTCTGGCTGCTAATATCGAGGTTAAAGGCATTATCATAAAAACCATGATTGACACTGAATTTAGGTGGCAAGATGAATATGCTGCCAATATTTTCTATGCCTGGCGAAGGTTCAGATAAATAAGTATACCCCGATGATATTTTTCCATAGGATATATTCTGAAATTGCTCAGGGAATACTGGTGAAAAAACCGATACCAGCTGATTTCCCTGTTTTACAAGTGCCAGGTATTCTCCGGAACCACTCAACTTGAAATTTGTATGAAGCTTACCTTTTTCTGCTTTCCTGTCCTTATTCGACGCAAAAACAATCAGGTATTCCTTAGCAGAAATAGTAATATTTGGGAAACTCCACTTGGTAAGGTTATTCTCATCGTCGGTCAGATACCATCCGCTTAAACTTATCTCTGTTGAACTACTATTATATATTTCAATCCAATCGGAATTATCACCATCTTCATCCTTAATAATATCATCGTTGATAGCCATAAATTCATTGATTGCAATCGAATCTTGCCCTTTTGAAAGTTGAAAGAACAGGCTTAACGCCAAACTGAGAATCAGAAAAAGTTTTTTATTAACCATAATCCGGATTTTACAAGGGTACTACATGAAATTTAGATGTTTTCAAATGTAGGAAATTAACTTAAAAACGAGATTAAATACAGATAATAAAGTTTATCAAACAAATAGAATTTTCTGAATACCACGAATAAAAGACTTTTTTTTTAATTATTTAAAGAAAATTCTACCGTTTTATATACAATAAAATCACCTTTGTTTAACCGATATACTGTATTTGGTTTTACTGTGAGGAAATAAGTTTCTCCAT